>JAVLCL010000350.1:0-3881 GCA_031580825.1 Halothece sp. Uz-M2-17 | reverse complement strand
CTAAACTAACTAGGGTTCTCCCTAAAGAAAGGGCAAGTTCTCGACCATGATCATAGTTGATTTCACAACCATAGATTTTCCCAATTTCGACCACCATTTGGGCGTTAACGGCTGCTGTCCCTAACATATCTATAACCGGTAAAGGCGTTACGGCAATGACTCCTGCGCCAACCCATTGATACCGTTCAATTACTTTATCGGCTTGGCGACGGCGTTGTTGATCAATGAGGCGACGGGCTTCTTCTCCCAGACGTTGGGATTGTAAGAGAATATTGTCTGCAATCAGATCAGCCCCTTCCGCACGGAGTACCGCAGCTAGACGTTTGATTAAGGGCATAATATCCGGTTCTGGTTGAACGGTATCGCCGTTATCGGTGTGAAAGGGTGCGGGGTTCGCTGCAATGCGAATGACATCATGAGGAGAGATATAATCTTGGGTGCGCGATCGCAGCTTTTCTATAATGATTTCTTGATCTTCGTCCGTATAGAGATCGGTTTTATTAAAAATCAGCAGCGATCGTTTGCCAATTTCTGCTAAAACGGACAACGGATCATATTCAGATTGACGTAAGTCATTATCAACCACAAATAGTAATAAGTCAGCTTCTGTTGCCAGTTCCCGTGCTAACTGTTCTCGCTCTGTTCCCATGACACCTGCTTCTAAAATACCAGGAGTATCTGTGACTAAAATCTGTTGCTCTAACCCTGATAGCTGTAAACGATAGGTTTCTCCGGCTCGGGTTGTTCCCATGGGCGCGCTGACTTCTCCCACCACACGACCCATTAATGCATTCACTAATGAAGTTTTTCCCGCCGAAACTGTGCCAAAAACAACCACCTGAAACGCTTGCCGGTTAAAATTGGCTTCTAACGCTTCTGATTTTTCTAAGAGGGCTTGTTGCGCCACTTCATCTTGAATTTGTTCAACTTGTTGGCGCACTGCTTGTAAGTTGGCTTGGGCTGCTTCGTTTTTTTCCGCAGGGGCTTTGACTCGCGGACGGGGTTTTTTCTTCTTTTTGCCTTGGAAATTAAACCCACCTTGAATATAGTAAATTGTTCCGCCAATCAGAAGGGTAATCACTGCCATTAAAATCAGCAGTAATAAATTAGCGAGAATCGGTGCAGTAAAGGCAATTTGGATATAAAGTTGGTAAATGGCGCTCACCAACCAAATCATCAGTGCTAAGACAACACTGATACTTAAAATTAAGAGTAAAAGACGGGGTGAGGGCATAATTGCAAAATTGAGTAAACTGGAATTCATTCATGCTACATATAGAGGATACGGGATTATCCTCACCCCCTTGCCCTGTCTCCCCCTCGATTAATTTGTAGCAAATATTAATCAATTTGATGTTAGCTGAGAAGAGATAAAATTTCTTGGGCAGCGCGATCGCGCACACCGACTTTACCTAAACCTTCTCTAACCCGTTGATAGCCTTGTAACATCTGTTCGCGTCGGGAGGGGTCTTTAAGTAGCGCGATCGCTTCTTGCGCTACCTGCGAAGCCGTTGCCTCTTCTTGCAATAATTCTGGCACAATCGGTTCATTCAGCACTAAATTCGTCGGCGAAATAAAAGGCACCGAAAAGTTTAAAAAGGTTCGTCCCAACCACATTGTCACGGGGTTAACCCGATATAACACCACTTGTGGGACGTTCAGCAGTGCTAATTCTAAATTAACTGTTCCCGACTTGGTAATGGCTAAATCTGCAGCAGCGATCGCGCTCAGGGTATCTTCTGGAATAATCTTGACGGAGAGCGCATACGCTTTAATCGCTTTTTGAATCACCGTTGCAAATTCTGGCGTTGACAAAGGCAACAGAAACTGTACCTCTGGCAATTTTTGCTGCAAGATGACCGCTGCTTCTAAAATAACTGGCAACAGATATTCAATTTCTTGCTGACGAGAAGCAGGAACTAAGGTGATAATCTTCTCTGATTGCCCAAGTTCTAAGGTTTTTCGGGCTTCCTCACGAGTCGGGGCAGTTTCCATGCGATCCAGCAAAGGATGTCCCACCCAAGTGACATCAACGCCTTGGGCTTGAAAAAAACGGGCTTCCTCTGGAAATACCGCCAGCAAGCGATCACTAACCCGCGCAATGGCATTGGCATCTTCTGGGAAAGGCGACCACACCCATGCTTGGGGAGCAATATAATAAACAATCGGTAATTGGGGTAAATGTTTCCGCACATAATTCCCAATGGCAAGATTGGGTCCCATATAATCAATTAAAACTAAAACCTCAGGAGAAGACTCTAGCAGAAATTGCTTTGCCCGTCGTTGTACTTTCAGTGTGGGGAGGACAAAAGGCAAGGATTCCAAAATCCCCACTGAACCAATCTTAGTCGTATTGCCTAATAGAGTTGCCCCAGCACTTGCCATCCGTTCCCCTCCTAAAGCAAATACCTCTAAATCCTGTCCCTCAGCTTGGGCTTGGCGATAGAGAGCTTCGACCAGTAATGCCCCTTGCAAATCTCCAGAGACTTCCCCCGTGCTGATAAATACCTTGGACATAACTGATTCTATGATCCTCCTTGAGGCGTTAACCCGCGACGGTCAGTCTTGCGAGAGGCTTGAACAAAGCGATGTAGATGTTGTAAGGATTCAGAATCAGAGAGACATTCTAATTGCACTAACGCTTCTTCTAAACGATAACTGGAACGATATAAGAGGCGGAAGGCTTTCTTGAGTTCAGCAATCTCTTCACGACTGTAACCCCGTCGTTTTAAACCAATTAGATTGAGAGAACGTACTCGCGCCGGATTGCCAGCCACTAGGGTATAGGGAGGAACATCGCGATCAATGCGACTCATGCCTCCCACCATTGCCAATTTACCAATATGAACAAACTGATGGATGCCCAAAACGCCACCAATGGTTGCTTTTTCTTCAATGTGGACATGACCGGCTAGGGCAACATTATTGGCAATGACCACACCATCTTCAATTACACAATTATGAGCAACATGAACACAAGCCATTAGTAAAGTATGATTACCAACTTCTGTAATTTCTCCTTCACCAGTGGCTCGATTAATGGTGACATACTCACGAATCAGATTATCATCGCCAATTTTAACCCAGCTTTTTGCCCCTTGATATTTGAGATCTTGGGGTTCCAAGCCAATCACCGCTCCTGGAAAAATGCGATTATTTGCCCCAATTTCTGTGGGTCCTTCAATCACAACATGAGAGCCAATGCTGGTCTGAGAACCGATTTTGACATTATCTCCAATGACGGCATAAGCCCCAACTTTGACGTTCGGGGCGATTTCGGCTCCATCAGAAATCACAGCAGTGGGATGAATTAATGATGTACCCACAAAACCTCTCCTTACTCGAACAAGGAAAACAACATGACTCCTTCGGCAGCCACTTGGTTATCAACCGTAGCGCGTCCTTGCATTTTGCCAAAGCCTCGTTTGAACGAGAGTAATTCAACACTCATAATTAATTGGTCACCAGGGACGACTGGACGACGAAAACGGATTTTATCAATGCCAGCAAAGGCGAAGAAACTCCCTTCGACACTGGGGAGTTGGGTTAAAACAATGCCTCCCACTTGCGCCATCGCTTCCACAATGAGAACCCCAGGCATGATGGGGCGATTGGGAATATGTCCTTGGAAATGGGGTTCATTAAAGGTCACATTTTTGAGTCCCACTGCACTTTCACCAGGCACATAATCAATAATGCGGTCAACCAATGCAAAGGGATAGCGATGGGGCAGGAGTTTTTGGATTTCCTCAACGGTGTAAACTGTCTTCCCAGTTTCTGCAGCAGAATTGGAAGTCTGATCAGAGGTGGATGCAAGATGAGAGGGTTCGGAAGTTACTGAAGACATAAGTGGTGTTTACAAAAGTTTAGATTTACGGGTG
>JAVLCL010000349.1:0-3884 GCA_031580825.1 Halothece sp. Uz-M2-17 | reverse complement strand
TTAATTTGATTAAGACCCCAATTCCAAACAAAGCGACAGTTGCCAAAACTTTGTTAAGCGCGACTGTTGCTGTTGTTGGTCGGGATATAATCTGACTTTAACGACCTGAAGCATTAGGGTAAACTTGATTTACTATAAATAGTATAACACAAAAACATACAGTGTATGTTCGTCTTCGGGGTATTCACAACATTTTGTAATTCCTGAGCAATATTATTTTCGCGGTGAAACTGCGACTCTTGAAAGATGTTAATAAAAATATCTTCGGTGAGGATGTGTTGAATCATCATTTCTCGCACATCTTCCGGTGTAATTTCTGGGTTAATGGACTCTTGACAAATACTCAGAAATTGGTTTCTCGCTTCTTGAAATGCCTTGTTTTTTCCGGCTTCTTCTGTGATACTATTCCGTAGTGTTTCTAAGATAGTGGGGATGTCTTCTTGGAAGTGCGCGATCGCGCTGCGAAAGTCTTCAACTTCAGGACGAACATAATTAATTAATCGGTTTAAAATTTCATCGAGTGCGTCAGCATCCTGCATCGAAACCCGCATTGTTTCTTCCCCAGCTTGAAATAAAACCGCCGTCTGGGAATCTTCAAATAAAATATTATCGTTGGGATACCCTTTCGCAAACTTCTCTTCAATTTCTCGATCTAAATAATCTTGTTGATCTTTGCTTTCCCAATAGCCCCAAGCCAAGCGTAATCCATCTTTAATTGTGCCATCAGGATAGACAATTTTTCCGGATGTTGTGGGATAATCTAATTCTGGAATTAAGAGAAAGTCACGGGCTTTACAATATTCATTTAAGAGATTTTGAAAGGCGGTGCGAATGGAAGTTTCTTTGCGCGATCCACCGTACTGAATAATTTTTTCGAGTTCAGAATGATATTGAGAAATTAACCACCGTGACATAATTATTTGTTAGTAATCTTTCGTTGATGAAAAGCATAGGAAAGGGAAGGAAGTTCCTTCCCTAAACTTGCAACACTAGAATTTCTCTAATTTAACCAATTACTCTTGATTCGGAGTAAGGATGATTAATTTCTGCTGATGCAGCGATCGCGCTTCTGTCAAATTACAGCCAGTTGCATTTAAAATTGCTTCTAAAGATTGCTGTGGATCTAAGTTTTGATCAATAGCTTGTAAGAGTTTAAATTCATCCTCTGAGAGACTCACCAACTCATAATTTGCATTAAACAAAGTTCGACTTTCCCACCCATCTATACAAGGATGACGTTCGGGAATCGCTGCTAAAAACTGTGCATCCGTTGACCAATCCCACTGCGGTAACGGCGGTTTAGATAAGAAAAACTCGTAATGAGTCGTCATATCCGGATCAAGTAATTCCATCAGTCGATATTGTTCCCGTTGACTTAACGTTTTCGCCCGTTCTAACGCCTCTGGTGCATTTCCTAACAAACGTTCTAATTTCCACAATTCCGGATTAGAAAAGCCCACAAAATCCAATCCCGATTCTGTAATCAAATCAAATAAGCTGTGGATATTGTAGTCAATTTCTTGGGGGTGGACATACATATCTGCAAAGCACGCATCTCGTTGATTTTCTAACGCCCACCGTTCTTTTTCCCGCTTCACAATGCGGTTGTTTTCGGGGAGAGACGCAAACAGTTCCCGACCAATTTTAACCCCGTCTTGATAATTATTAGGCTTTAACAGCGCGATCGCGCTTTGCATTAACCGCACTTCCCAACGCCCTAATTCCCCATAAACAAAAATATGAAAAATACCACCTGGCGCAAGTTTTTCCGCCAACGCCTTAATTCCCGCCACTGGATCAGGAAGATGATGTAAAACACCCACACAATTAATCATCTCAAACTGACCCTCTAACTGGTGCGCTGCTTCCACATTCATTTGTTGGAATTGAACCCCATTCGCGCCACTACGCTGACAACGTTCTTGCGCGACATTCAAGGCTTCTTGACTAATATCAATTCCAGTTACTGAGGCTTGAGGGTTCAAATGGACTAAATATTCAGTTCCCACACCCGTCCCACAACCTGCATCTAAGATTCGGATGTTTTGGCTTTTAGGCTTCCGTCCGGTACAAAATTCATAAGCAGCCGTCCAATTCCATCGCCAATTGTACCCCGGTGGCGGTTCATCTAAAAGGGGTTCTGGCGGAAACGGATAAGTATCATAGAGATTAGCAACAGCCGAATGGATATGGTTTGAATCAGACATTATAAAATTAAAGTTTTGAAATCGTAAGCATTATTTTAAGGGAATGATGTCTGTTCAGCGAAGTATTATAGCAATCCTCAATGAATTTTAAATTAACCCTCTTTATTTTAATTTTAGGTGTGAAATTGATTCGTAATCCTAAGAAGAACGTTGAGACAAACGAGATTGTAATAAAGTTTCCGTCATCTTCGCTAATTGATCCAACTGTTTTTGATCTTTTTCCGCTTGTTTTTGATACCGAAGTTTGCGTTGAATTGCTGCTTTTGCTACATCTTCTTTTCCTTCTTGCAAGGCTTTCCAAGCGACACTTTGCCAAATTTTCATTTCTTCCAAGGTCTGATTGTAACGCGGTTGAGTTGTATCCCAAACTTTTTTAATATCTACCAAAGCCTCATCAACTAACTGTTTTTGATTTGGATATTGTTGATCACCCAGGGCTTCTGCTAATGATTGAGAAAGATTTTCTACTTTCAATCGTGACAAAATCGGAATAAAATCTTTGATCTGTTGGCTATGAGAATGACCCAGTTTGCACCAAGTCGCAAAATGTTCACAATTATTGAATAAAAGATTATACCGAGCTTTTTCTCCTAATCGGCTTTCTGCACGACGAACCACCACATCAGGAACAAAAGAAAGGGGATAGTTTTTGACATAAACCGTTTTGCTTTTCGTAAACTCCACAAAACTGGTGCGAGTAATGATTTCATTATATTTGCGTAAATGAATGACACTCCCATCCCCACAATCAATTCCATGATGTTCATACATCCCTTGAAAATTGACAAAGGGTTCCAAAATATAAATTTGATCGCCCTGCGCCATAATTACTTTCTGATTGTTGAATTAATTTTCTGCATCACCAAAACGGACAATATCATCTTCCCCTAAATATTCACCATTTTGGATTTCAATCATAACTAGAGGAATTACCCCCGGATTTTCTACGCGATGAGGCGTATTCATCGGAACATAAGTGGATTGTTTGGGCATCAGCATAATTTCTTCTTGATCTTTAATCACTTTTGCAGTTCCGGCAACAACAACCCAATGTTCCGTACGATGATAATGGAGTTGCGTGCTAATATGATGTCCGGGTTTCACTTCAATGCGATTAATACAATAGCGTTCTCCTTTTTCAAGAACAGTTACCTTTCCCCAAGGAGGAACACGGCTTTCCATAGGTTCATCAGCTGTTGCTTTGGAATTAGCAGGAGGATTAGAATTACTCATAATCAAGGATTAAGAATTAAGAATCAATCAAGAGAAGTAACGATACTTTCTAAGGCAAATGGTTCTAATGACTAATCATAACGAAATTTTATCGAAACTTAAGCAAAAATGGACACGGCACAACTTTTAATTAATGGGATCGCAGTGGGAAGTATTATTTCCTTGGTCGCCGTTGGATTAACTTTAACCTTCGGGATTCTGCGTTTACCAAACTTTGCTCAAGGCGACTTAATGACCGTAGGCGCTTATTTAACTTGGATCAGTAATATTGCTGGTTTAAATATTTGGCTTGCCATGATGGTTGGCGCAGTAGGAACGGTGGCTATCATGTTATTAACCGAGGTTTTTCTATGGAAACCGATGCGGAATATTCGCGCCCAACCCACAACCTTAATTATTATTTCCATTGGCTTAGCCCTCTTTCTTCGCAGTACGATCCTACTG
>JAVLCL010000348.1:0-3914 GCA_031580825.1 Halothece sp. Uz-M2-17 | reverse complement strand
GTTAAAGATAAAGTAACTGATTTCTAATTTCATCTGCCATTAAAGTATCAAAAAGAATGACAATTCGTTCAGTCATTTCATAAGCATTTCTACGTTTTACAATTATAATTCCTGAATGAGACCAGTTATTATTGAAATAATGAGTATGTAATCGCTCAAAATCTAGTCGATTATGCGTTAAAATACAACGCTGCGAAGAATTGGCAAAGGTTAATTGCTCTGCATCAGATTTTCCCAGCATTTTTTGTTCCCTTGCTGTTGTTGCATTGAGTCCTTTTGCGAGTAGCAAACTAGCGACTAAAATATCGACATCTTCATCGAGATAAACTTGAGCAAAAATTGTCATTGCTGATTTAACCTTGCTTGCAGCGCAGGATGAACTAAGTCCTCAGATACATGATTACGCTCAATATAGTCATTAATTTCTGGTTGATTATCCAGATAAAAACTCAGGGCATCAAACACTTGCGCTAAACTTAAATGAGGTAAATGAGAGGGAATTTCCTCTGGTCTCATCCCTAAACGCCAGTTTTCTACAATGGCTCGAACGGGTGTCCTTGTACCAACAATAATCGGTTCACCGGATAAAATTTCAGCTTGGCGCGTCACGTAACGAGTCTTTGTTTCAGTGGTCATAATTAGTTCTCTCAGAAGTGACATTAATAATCAACATCGCATCGCCAAAAGAATAGAAGCGATACTGATGCGCGATCGCGCTGTCATACAACGATAATAGCCGTTCCCGCCCGATAAACGCACTGACTAACATTAACAAGCTCGATCGCGGTAAATGAAAATTCGTAATCAGTCCATCCACCACTTGCAACTCATAGCCTGGATAGATAAATAAATCAGTTTTCCCACAAAACGCCTCAAAATTCCCCTCTTTTGCAGCAACTGCTCCTTCTAAGGCTCTCACAACGGTTGTTCCTACAGCAATCACCCGTCCCCCTTTCGCTTTCGTTTCCTGAATCTTCTCCACCGTTGTCGCCGGAATATTAATCCATTCTTGGTGCATTTGATGATCGGTAATACTTTCGGTTTCCACAGGGCGAAAGGTTCCCACCCCCACATGAAGGGTAACTTCGGCTTGGTTAATTCCTTTTTCAGCTAATGTGGTTAATAATTCATCAGTAAAATGTAAACCAGCCGTTGGTGCAGCGATCGCGCCCTGTTCTTGTGCATAAACCGTCTGATATTGTTCGGGTTGCGCCTCTGTTGAAGTGACATAAGGCGGAAAGGGAATCTCACCATAGTCTTCTAAAACGCGAATTAAAGAAGTTTCTACCGGTAAATCAAACTGTAACAAGCGTCCGCCTGTTGCTTCGTCTTTTTCCGTTACCGTTGCTTCTAAAATCGGTTTTTCTTGCGCTTGATGCGGATAAAATTGAATCTTTGCCCCAATTTGTAACCGTTTCCCTGGTTTAACTAACGCTAACCAACAATTTTGGCTTTTTTCTTCCAATAGCAATACTTCTATTGCTGCGCCTGTCGTTTTATAACCATAAATTCGCGCGGGAATCACCTTAGTATTATTCACCACCAATAAATCCCCAGGTTTTAGCCATTGCGGGAGATTATAAAACCGTTGGTGATGATGGCTTGTCGGGGAATCAACTACTAATAAGCGAGAATGATCGCGAGGGGTAACAGGGGTTTGCGCGATATAACTTTCTGGAAGGTGATAATCGTAGCTGCTGAGTTTTTGGTCTAACGGAGAAGCGTCAACTTTCATGATTCCTGATTTAACACACCGAACCCTTATTATCGCGAAAATTTAATCCCCTTGACAGCCTTTCTTGAGTAACTTCTAACTGGTCACTGGTCACTGGTCACTGCTAACTGGTCACTGGTCACCCAAATCCCAACCCGAGAAGTATTAGGCGGGAATCCCCCATTCTTTAGAACAAAATTGGGGGATCTTCCCCTAGTAATTGGGTCATCTACTTTGGGACACTAAAGGTAGTGCAGATCGATGGGATCGCGCTACGAAGGTTTTTTAGAAATGAAGTACATTTATTATCTCGCTAATGCCAGTCTAACGCTCAGACTGATTGACCATCTTCGAGGAAGTTCTGAACTTCCCACTAGTATAGTTACAGTCATTCATCGTATTGACGGTTGGTTGGTTAAAATTCATTTCCAGCAAGCCTTAGACTCTCAGCAACATGGCGACTTCCAAGCCTATCTGGACGAAATTGGAATTCCCTACGAACCAGAAATTCGCTTGCAAATGGCATTGTGGAGTTTAGAAGTGGGACAATCCATGGTTGATGTGATGCGTCGTTACCAACTCGCGATTGTGTCTCATGGTCAACCCAACTACAGCGATATTGAAGCCTTTCGCGAACAATTTACCAAAGGACTCGGTTATTGTCCAGAAACCCTCGCCTAATTGGTTATGGTGCTTTCAGTTGAAAAATCGTTCTATAATAACCAGTTGATTAGGCAGAGAACAATTAAACAACATGAATCGCAATCAGGTTCTTCATCTAGTTACTACTCATCAAGATGACTTACAACTATTAGGTGTCAAAACCTTAGAGTTATTTGGATCAGCAGCGAGAAATGACACTCACCCAGAGAGTGATATTGACTTCCTAGCAGAATTTTCTCACCCCATTACCCTTTTCCAGTTTATTAAAATTAAACTTTACTTGGAAGACCTCCTCGGTCATCCCGTTGATTTAGGAACTAGAGAAGCCCTCAAGGAAAATTTGCGCCAACCTGTTCTCCAAGAGGTGATTCGTGTCTTCTAGAGATTGGAAACTCCGAATTAAGGATATTCAGCACTCTATACAAGCCATTCAACAAAGAACCGCTAACCTCACTGAGGAACAGTTCCGAAATGACGAAACCACCCTTAAAGCTGTTCTCTATGACTTTCTCATCATTGGTGAAGCTACCCGACTGATTCCTGAAAGGATTCAATCAAAATATCCAGAACTTCCGTGGCGTTTAATGATTGCGATGAGAAATGTTGTTTCCCATGAATACTTTCAAGTTCAAATCAACATGGTTTGGCGTAGCATAATTGAAGATCTACCCAAACTTAACCAACAAATCATCGCGCTGATGAGGCAAGAAAATATCTCATCGAGTGATCTCTAAAATGATCAATTGGCATCTTTTCCGCAGCCATATTGCCAGGCTTCCACTAGACGATGGAGACGATATTTTTGTTCTGGGGAAAGATTCTTTAAAGTGGGAAGCAATGGTTGGCTGATTTCCGATAAACCGCTATAAAGTCCAAGATTAATGTAATGGACTAGCCAATCAATAAGCGGGGAAAGTCCCACTTGCGGAATTACGGGGAACACAATATCGGGTCGTGTCACCGCAGTTAGGGCGAGGGCTTTAGTTAAGGCGGGAAACTGAACAACATCTTGTAAAAAGGGTTTGAGAACATCATCCCCCAGTTCATTCATTGCTGCAAAAACACCACTCAGAAGATCATTGATTTGATTAGCAGCAAGTTGTTGATTGATACCGACACTCATGGTGCGTTGAAACAACCAAGTGACTGAAATATTTGGTTGATACGGTTGTAAAATGGCGAGATCCCGTTGCGAAAGTGCATCTGCATTCAGGGCTTCTGTTACCCCATCAGTTAACCGAGACAAATGACGAATCATCGCACCAAACCCGCCAAAACTCACGGGCGATTGTATCCCACTACTATCGCCGATCGGAAGAATACGCGACCACGGAACCCGCAACGGACTATTTTTATAAGCTGGAAAGAAACCAAATAAAACCCGTTTAAACTCTAAGTCTGAAAGTCCCGCGTTTTGATATTCGGGTAACAGTCGGAAATATTCATCCATAAAAAATTCTAAACTGGGACGGGATGGATCAGCATCCAGATAAGAAAATAAATAAGTGGTGCGTCCATCTTTAGCGGGAAAGGCTTC
>JAVLCL010000347.1:0-3931 GCA_031580825.1 Halothece sp. Uz-M2-17 | reverse complement strand
ATTGGTCGCGATCGCGCCTTTTTTTATATTTTCTTTAGGAACAGTCTCTTATCTTCCTCAACCCTTGTTTGTGGATGAGTTACCCAACTCCTTAACCTTTAACCCTCATTCTCCCTCCCCTCAACATCTCGGAGAAGAAGTCAAAGACGGAGAAGACAAACAACTGTTTATTATTCCCGACACCATCGACTTAATGACGCTAAGTAATAGAGAAATCTTTGGTTTCAATGAAAGCTATCTCTATCGCAGCGCCTATCTTTACTGGAATTATGTTTCCCAACTTCCAAAACTGGGGAAAGATCAACGATTAGTGTTAATTGATTTAGATAGTTTCCATCCTCAGCAACTGCTATCCCTGCGTTTAGAGTCGCATCCCAACAGTAGTTATCCCATCCCAATTTTAGATCAGCACTCTGATTTCCAATTAGAGATTTCCGAGGAAGTTAAATCGAGTTACGACAGAATTATTGAAGCAGTCAGTCAGTATTTCTTGGAAACTCATTTCCCGCAACGGGTAGGAAATCCCAGCGCGATCGCGCACCTTTCCCATTATCTCAAAAAACAAGCCTTTCTCCAACAACTCTCTTCTGTCAATTCTTCCCCGCGTCAAATTCTTCTGGAAATCAACACAGGAGAAAAGTTAATCTATAAAACTATTACCGTCTCTCCCGACGAAATTAGAAATATAATCACAGAAACGGTTAATCTGTCTGCGTTAGAAAGATTAAGCAATCATCATCGAGATCATATATTTGTCATTGTCAGTCACTGGAATAACTTTCTGTCTCAGGAAAACTCAAACCTAGTTTATATTAATCCCGATGAGTCGCAGTTTGGTGAAATCTTAGCAGAAAAAGCAACAAACGAGTTTCCCTTATTTGGAATTGCTTTAGATCGAATTCAATATCAAGTGAGAATTAAAAATGAAGCAAAATGGATTCAACTGACTAATTCCGATAACAATATTTCCTATGAAGGAAACCCTCAAACCCTACAAGGAATCATTCCAGAAACGCAGCAAAAGGAATTTTTAATTTCTCAAACACAACCCAATCATCTTCCCATCCAAGTCAACGGGAAAGATTATCTCATCGACGGGAAACCGCAAGATTATGTCATTGAAGTCAAAAATCCGCAAGGAGAAGAAAATATAAAAATAACTTTTGAGTTTCAAATTACCCCAGGAAAAACGCAGAAATTAAACGTCAATTATCTTGATTCAAGTTATAAAATTAAATCTTATTTGGATGATCGAGCAACGCAAACTCAAACAATTATCTATTATTGTGTTCCATCTCATAAAATATTATATCATCGTCGTCGAACATCTGATAATCAGGCTTGTAATCTTTTCGCTGATCCGCGACTAGAAGATGTTTATGATCATATTCAGTTAATTCCTATTAAATCAACTGAGGAATTAATAACATATTTACAAATGGCTCAACGAAATATCAAGAGAAATTATAGTCACGAATTAGATTTACTACAATATATTCAAATTAACTCGAATAACGAGATTGTTCAAGATTTAAACCAATTAGTTATTAGTGAGCTTAAAGCATGGGTAGAAAAAATAACTCAAGATATCTGTTATCTAAATCAGTTTCCTTCTTCTTATAATGAAATAGAAAAAGAAAAAAACATGAAAGCATTAATTTTTATCAGTCGATTATACAATTTTTCTAATAATTTTAATTTAAGTCAATTATTCCACCCCGAGCAAATAGAAGCATCGCAAAGAATTACAATTAACACTTACCATGATGAATACTTACGCTGTTTAGCACGAATAGCAAATAAACTAGAATATAAAAAACAATATTTTAGTGTATTTAATCAATACTATTTTCAAGAAAGAAGCCAATATTTATGGGGTTATGGAAGAATTTTATTATGGCATTACAGTTTCAGTCAACTGGATTATAAAATGATTGATTATCATAGTCATTTCATTAAACTTAGTCATTATTTATTATCTAAAAGAGCTAATGATTTTAATAACCAATACCTACAAAATGCGTTTTTAGCTCTCATTTACCTTCTCACTTTTTCTGAATATGATGCTAACTTCTTTCAAGATCACTCAGAAGAAAAAGAAATTGCTGAAGAGGTAGTCTCTTATTATCAAAATAAAAAAATTATTCTCAGACAAGTTAGTACAAAACAGCCCCTAAATGAAATATTCTCTAACTTGATAACAGGAAATGCAACAGAAGAAGAAGTCAGTAATATCATACAAGCTGCTTAAAAACATTGTGTTCTTTGTGGTTTTATTCCTCAAAATAAAACCTGTTGGCTAAACCATTCAATGCTCTGTGTCTGAAGTGATTATTTAAACATACGAATTAAGATCACTTTCACCGTCCTTGGGCTTGCATGGTATTAATAATGTCGGCACATTTTTGGGTGACACTTTCTAATACCTCACGCTTACTAGAAATAGGAGGAGGAAGGGGTTCCCCAATACGCGCAGTAATCGCAGGAAAAGGCGTTCCCGATTGCGGAATTTTTTCCGTTCCCCAGAGACTAACGGGTAAAATAGGAACTTGCGCCTTGGCTGCAATCATCGCTGCACCCAGTTTTGGCTGTGTAATTCGTCCATCAACCGTGCGTGTTCCCTGAAGAAAAATTCCAGCAGCCCACCCTTGTTCTAAGGTTTTCAGCGCAGCCCGAATCGCACTACGATCTGCTTGGGATCGTTTAACAGGATACGCCCCATAGAGGGAAATCGCTTGCTTCAAGACCGGAATTTCAAATAACTCCTCTTTTGCCATATAAGCCACAGGACGACCGACACAACAAGATAAGAGGGGGGGATCGAACAAGCTGGCGTGATTGCTAACAACCACTAATCCACCGGTTTGAGGAACATTTTCGCGACCGTAGAGTTTCCCTCGAAAATAAAAATTAAACGCTGGACTGACCACCGACCATTTGAAAAGATGGTACAGAATTAAATTCGTCAGGGGTTCTCGTTGTCGAGTTGAATTCGTCATGAGGATTTGTTATTTATGATTTATATGTTTGATAGAAATAAGCCTGATTGCCTGATGTGTTGGTTCAGTGACTCCAATTATTATGACAGTTGATGACGCGATCGCGCTGGTTGACCAACTCCTCCAACCGGAGGGTTTAAATGATTTACAAGCATCAGTGTTTCGTCACTGTTGGCAGGGAAAAGGCTATCAAGAAATTGCAGACCAACTCGATTATGATCCTGGATATGTGCGAACGGTTGGCTCACGTCTATGGCAACAACTCAGTCACTTATTAAATAAAAAAGTAACAAAAAGTAATCTCCATACCGTTTTTCAACAATACACCTCTCTGGTTGAACCAGAGCAACCGATTTCCTCATCTCTAGACAGTTCCCCCATTCCAGAGTTTCCCAGTTTGCCCTTAAACTTTCAATCTCCGTTTTATATTGAACGCTCTCCCATTGAACAACGGTGCTGTCAAAAAATTTTACAACCTGGGGCATTAATTCGGATTCAGGGACCGAAATACATGGGGAAAACCTCTCTCCTTTACCAGGTATTAGGTTATGCTCGAACGCAAGGGTATCAAACCGTCCGTATTAGTTGCCAAGAAGCCACCACTGATAGTTTTAGCGACTTAAATACGTTTCTGCGTTGGTTGTGTCAAACCATGGCGCGGAAACTCAAACTCACGCCCAATTTAGAACCGTATTGGCACGAAGAACCCAGTTTTGCGAAATCAAACTGTACCGAATATGTGGAAGACTATCTAATACCAGAAGTCAATTCCCCGCTAGTTATGGGATTAGATGATGTGGAGCGAATTTTTGCTTATCCTGATATTGCTCAAGATTTTTTCCCGTTATTGCGCCTTTGGCATGAAGAAGCAAATGAAACCGAGATTTGGCAAAATTTACGTTTAGTGGTTGTTCATTCGACAGAAGTCTATG
>JAVLCL010000346.1:0-3977 GCA_031580825.1 Halothece sp. Uz-M2-17 | reverse complement strand
AGTCAAAGATTACGCCTTCCTAAACGGAAGGCGCCTGCTTTGACCGTTGGTCAATCTCGGCAAAGGGTTGATTTTCCAGAGCAGATTGCTGATGAATTAAACTCGCGATGAAGGTTTTGCCCGTCCCTCGCTGGGCTTGGAAGACAATGGGCTTTTGGTCTTGACGAGCAGTGTTGACCGACTGAGCTAGTTTTTGACTGACTTTGCTTGACCCGACCATGCTTTCTGGGTTGGGAAGCGGTTGCAGGTAGGGTTGCAACCCCTGAATTCTAGCTTGTTCTGTTGCGACCCGTTGGGTGAATTGCTCTAAATCTTGTACGAGGAGATTTGTAATCGCTTGTTGCAGATCGGGATACGCTTGAGAGAGGGTTTTGAGGGCTTTTCGATCGAGAAACCACACTTCACTGCCTGTTAAGGCGATCGCATTGGCTTGATATTTAGATTGCCATTGATTATTGACTAAGGGGAGATAGCCAAAGACTTCTCCCGCATTGCGATAGGTGATGTGGCTTTTGCCGAGGGGAGAACGGCGATAAATCTCGACCGTCCCCCATTTCAGAAAATAAATGCCTTGGGGCGTTTGGCTTTCTTCGTAGATGGCGGTGTTCGCTGCAATGGGTAAGACTTGTAAATGATGCGCGATCGCGCTAATGGTAGCATCGCTCATTGTTCCCCAAACCCGGTGGAAGGAAAGCCAATTTTCATACTCTAACTGCTCTACTGGATCAGAGGTGAGTTGCGTTGCTTCAGGATGTAGAGGATGGGAGGGATTAGACATTTTTGGCGATTATTCTCTATTCTCCACTCTGACATGACTCCAAGTCATTGCGGATTCATAAGACAGATATTGATCAATTTTTTAAAGGTTCACATCCTTCTTAGAAGTCTCAACGTTACAGCCATGTCGGAATCTTCTGCGCCGACGCGCTTTGACAGGTCTTTTGGCGAGGACAGCTTGAATGTCATCTAAAAGTTGACGAACCGGTTGCCATTCTGGGGACTCCTCATTTTCTTGGCACTTAGCCTCCCAAGTCTGAAGGACTTCTCGCAGTTCAGCGCAAGTCTTCCCATCGTAGAATTCCTGTCCGCGATCAAGCCCCTTGCCAATATCAAGTAACTGATCTTTCAGCGCGACTGGAACGCGAATGGTTTGGGTCTCTTGGTCTTGCCAAACCGCTTTGCGTCCGGCTCCTCGACGATAGCCACCTCTTCCTGACATTTTTCGATTCTCCTGGGTTACGACTCTTTTAGTATAGTTGATTATTGATTTAGTGTCAAAATCTATAATACTTACAATAATCAATTTATAGATTTTGTGACAAAATTTATTGGCATCTAGCCATTGGGGGCAGCCCGATTGATTGATATCCTAGGAAAAAGGATAAGGGAAACCGTGCCGTCATGATCACTCATCTCCTAGAGGCTTTAAAATGGAAAACACTTTCTGGAGTGCTCTTGCAACCAGCAGTTTTGCTGCCCTTGTTACAACCGCAGGAATTTATACCATAATAAAATTGATACTCAACTCCTCGGTGCTTTGTTGTCGCTTTCTGCAGGAACATTAGTTTATGTGGGAGCGACGCATCTTTTGCCAAAAGCAGAAGCGGACAATGGGAAATACAGTTTGATTGCGCTTGGGGGTGGCGTTCTGGTTGCCCTCATTATTGTTCTCTCAAAGGCGTGAATTTCCTAGTTGAATCAATGGTGAACTGTCATCTTTGATCTTTGATTGTGGAGAATTTGTCACTGTCTTTAAAAGACTGCCTTGCGCGATCGCGAGAATTTCTCCTTCCGCTAGAGGAATCCAAGGTTCATCCGTCAAGGGCACACTGGCAACCAGTAGGACTTCTTCTTTCTCAATGGGACAATCTAACTCAAGACCTTTGATCTTCGGATGTTTTCTTTCTTGGAAACAAGTGCGACGCAACGTAAACAGACCTGGCGGTCGGATGCCTCTGTGATTGGTTTGGGTTCTTTTATGTCCGTGAATAAAGAGGATTTCGCTATCTGAATAGAGGAAATTAGCCGGTCCAAAATTTCTAAGAATTGCTGCAAACTCAGAGATCACTTCTAATCTCTCTTCTAAAGTGGGTTCCCTTGTGGAAATCCATAACTCTTCCATAAGATTCATCAAACCACAAAAGGCATATTCGGAGTCCGTTTCTCCGAGAGGACGGTATCTGCCTAACTTGATTTTCTGACTGTTCTGAATCTCTTTTAAGTCTCCATTATGGGCAAAGACGTGCATTCTTCCTCCCAATTCCCGAGAAAAAGGCTGGGTATTTTTCAAAGCAAGTTTTCCTTGAGTTGCCAGTCGAATATGGGAAATGATCAGGTTACTAGAAAAATTATGATTTTTTAGACAATGGAGATAGTCGCTGTCAATCGCAGGAATGGTCTCCCGAATAATTTGCACATCATTTTCGGCATAGAAGGCAATTCCCCACCCATCTTTATGACAACCAGTTAGTCCGCCATGTTTAGAAAATTCTCCCATGGAGAAAGAAATGGTAGTTGGCACTAAACTGGAAAGCGCAAATAACTCACACATGGGACATTAACCTCAGCTTTTCAAGGATTCTTCCGCCACTGCTTGGCTGATTAACGGTTGGGGCGTAGATTCTAAGACATTTAGCGGCAAAGCGCGTCAAAAAGAGAGCTTCTTCAATGGCAACATCTCCTCCCCCAACCACGGCAATGTCTTGATCGCGATAGAAAGCCCCGTCACAAGTGGCACAAGCAGAAACGCCATGTCCAATTAGTCGTTGCTCGTTTTTCAGTCCTAAGTATTTTGCAGAAGCACCGGTGGCAACAATCACCGCATCAGCCAGCAGCGTCTTCTCATGATCAACAGTTAGTTGAAAGGGGTGTTGGGAAAAATCGACAGCGGTTAAACGACCCTGACACAATTCTGCCCCCATCCGAACCGCTTGCTTTTCTATATTTTGGATCAGTTCAGGACCGGCAATGCCCTCTGGAAAACCTGGATAGTTTTCAATCGTCATTGCCGTATTGAGTTGCCCTCCTGGTAACCCTTCAACGACTAAAGGGGCTAAATTGGCTCGTGCGGTATAGATAGCAGCAGTGAGTCCTGCGGGTCCAGAGCCGATGATAACCACGGCTCGGTGATCGGTATTGGTAATGTTTTTATTCATTTTTCTCATCCTTCCCTTGATCAAATTTGCTTTCTCACTCTCTTGGATTACTTCAGAGAAAAGAGCCATCCAAATTATTAGTAAAAATGTCTTCTTGCCATCCAAAATGAGCGAGGAAAGGGTCTTACCTCTATCTCTTTCTTAGTTCCCTCCTTAAGCAGTGAAGTACAAAAGAATTCGCTGATTTAAAGGGAACAGGGTACACCAAACTGAGGAGAAAATAAAATAATTTAATACGGTTGAAAAAGATTCAACTCATTCCTGATTTTGATGAATTATCACAAATTAGAAACAGAAAAACTACTCTACTTTCTATACTCTTTACAATTTAATAATAACAGGTTTCAATCCCTAAAATAGATTTTGTAACAAATTCTACTTAAGGGATGACAAGGGAGATGTAACGAAGACATGGTATGCTTTTAAGCCAACCTCTGTTCCGAAAAAAAGGTTGCTCGCTTAAGCAACTCTTAAAACAGGAGTGGAGCCCTCAAGCTCAGAATCGATTCTTTAGAAGAAGAGCCCGAAAACTGAAGCTAGTCCATCACGGCTATTTGTTATTAATTATTGACCGTACCCAATGGCAAAACCGAAATTTAATGATGTTGAGTTTAGCTTGGGGGACTCATTCCATTCCCGTGTACTGGCAATGCTTAAAGAAAAAAGGAAACAGTAATTTTCAGCAACAAAAACAGGTTCTTTTGCCTGTCTTACGATGGCTCCATTCCTATCCGGTTCTGGTTTTAGGTGACCGAGAATTTCATAGTGTTCAGCTGGGGAAGTGGCTTGAGAGCAAGAATGTGGACTTTGCTTTACGTCAAA
>JAVLCL010000005.1:16398-25524 GCA_031580825.1 Halothece sp. Uz-M2-17 | reverse complement strand
AGCCAACCTTTCTGGGTCAATCGATGTAAAACAGTGGTCACTGAAGTATAAGCGAGTTCTCGATCAGGATCGCTCAAAATACGCTCATGGATTGCCTTTACACTGGCACAGCCCAAATCCCAAACAATTTCTAAAATTTCTTGTTCTAACCATCCCAAGGATAATTTTTTCGGAGATTCGTAGGGTAGAGGACTCATTTATACTTTATGTTAATAAAATGCTTTTTCCTTCTAGCATTTTCTTGAAAAGACTGTCAATGCGATTACAAGGGGGTTGCGCTTTAAACATGAATCACCAGTTTCAATATTTACTCAATGAAGTCGGTCAAGCTATTCTCGATGATCGTTCCAGTTCGTTATACAAGAATTGTGCAGATTGGATTAGCGAAAATGAAATCAAGAACTTCTTGCAAACGCTTAAAAATAAAGAGTTGGAAATCAGGGAAACATTTAGTGATATAGAAATAGGTGCTGCTGATAGTTATGAGGTGGATGATAATATCTGTACTTTGGCAGAATTAAAAGCAGACGGCGTGCAACTCCCTCCTGAAGTGACTGAAAACAATTTTTTGGCATGGGGATGTCTTGTAATTTATGCCGATGGGGGAGAGTGGAGTTTAGGAGAGGTCTGGTGTGCAGCAGTAACAGAGGGGACTGATTGCAAGATTGGCTATCTCCTTGTTGAAGATCCAGATTAATTGCAAATGTTAAGAGGGGAGACGATCTCTTAAGCCTCCTCCCCTCCTGAAATCTCTAAACTTTTAAGTTTTCGGTGATTCGTTTCATGGCTTCGTTCACGTTTTCTCGGCTGTTAAAGGCAGAGATGCGGAAATAGCCTTCTCCAGCAGCACCAAACCCAGATCCAGGGGTGCCGACAATATTTGCTGAATAAAGCAGTTTATCGAATAAATCCCAACTAGACAGTCCGTCTGGGGCTTGTACCCAAATGTAAGGAGCGTGAATCCCACCATAAACAGTTAACCCGGCTGCGCTGAGTTTATCGCGGATGATTTGAGCGTTTTCGAGATAGAAGTTGATTAAGGCTTTAACTTCTTTTTGCCCTTGTTCAGAATAGACGGCTTCTGCACCCCGTTGAACAATGTAGGAAACGCCATTAAATTTAGTGGAATGACGACGATTCCAGAGTTGCCACAGTTGCACGTCTGATCCATCAGAGGCTTCTGTTTTTAGAGTTTTGGGAATGACAGTAAACGCACAGCGAGTTCCCGTAAAACCGGCATTTTTAGAAAAAGAACGAAACTCGATCGCGCAATTTTTTGCCCCTTCTACTTCGTAAATGGAATGGGGAAGACTGGGATCAGTAATATAGGCTTCATAGGCAGCATCAAATAAAATCAGCGCGTTCACTGAGTTGGCATAATCAACCCAGGCTTGTAAGTGTTCTTTGGTTGCAACCGCACCGGTTGGGTTGTTAGGGAAACACAGATAGATTAAATCAACATTTTGATCTGTGGGAATCTTGGCGGTAAAGTTATTTTCTGCAGTGATGGGAATATAAGTTAAGCCTTCATATTTACCATCCTCGTTTGCCGGTCCTGTGTGTCCCGCCATGACGTTAGTATCCACATAAACGGGATAGACAGGGTCAGTGACGGCAATCGTGTTTTTTTCACTCAGAATGTCAAGAATATTGCCGGTGTCGCATTTAGACCCATCAGAAATAAAGATTTCATCTGCCGAAATATCACAGCCACGACTTTGATAATCATGACTGGCAATTTTTTCTCGAAGCCAAGGAAACCCTTGTTCGGGACCATAGCCCTTGAAAGTCGCGCGATCGCGCATTTCATCTACTGCTTTCGCCATCGCATCGCAGCAGGCTTGGGGTAAGGGTTCCGTGACATCACCAATCCCCAGTTTAATAATTTGTGCATCCGGATTGGCTTCGGCGAAGGTATTCACCCGACGGGCAATTTCCGGGAATAAGTAACCCGCTTTCAGTTTCAGGTAGTTTTCGTTAATTTTGACCATAGGTGTAATTGAGAGCAATCAAGTTTTGGCATTCTAGCAAACTGTTGTACTTTAATAATTCTCAGCTTGTTGTTGGTTCGTTGTTTATTGGTGTATTTCAAATGACCAATGACTAATAGTCAACGCCACGGCGCAATTCCACCCCATCATAGACATAATGTTTATGACAGACCATCTCGGAATAGACACTGGCGAGATCAAAGAAGGGATGACGGTTAAAACAACGTCCGGTGATAATGACTTGTGTCCCATCGGGTTTGTTGGATAACGCCTTGACAATGGGTTCAGCAGGGAGGAGTTCTAGATCCACAGTGGGATTTAATTCATCAAGGATAATGGTTTTATAGGTTCCCGACTCGATCGCGTCGAGGGCAATTTTCCATCCTCGTTCCGCTTCTTCGTAGTCTTCCGGTTGCTGTTTTCCGCGCCAGACGATAGCATCGCGACCACAACGGATATGATCAATCAGTTTGGGATAACTTGCCTTCAAAGCAGCGATCGCGGCATCCTCCGTGTATCCCGTTCCTCCTTTCAACCACTGCACAATAAGAACACGATGCGACTGATCACGATCAATTCCGCGACCAATGGCAAGGAGGGCTTTGCCTAACGCACTGGTGGATTTGCCTTTGCCATCCCCAGTATAAATTTCAATGCCTTCTAAGGCTGCATCTGTTGCTTTGTGGGGCTTCATTTCCGAGTGTAGATTTGCTAAGTCTAACAGACTTTGCGGTGCAGCACGACCGGTGACAATCATTTCTAAGGGTTGCGGTTTATTTTTGAGGGTATCGACCACATCCTCTTCTGAGAGAAGCCCTAAATCTAAAACCGGATTCAATTCATCTAAGACCACAATTGAATATAATCCTGACGCGATCGCGCCTTTAGCAATATTCCAACCGCGGATGGCTTCTTGTTCATCAAAGGGGGTAATTTCATCTTTACCGAAATACTCTGCTCGTCCGGTGCGAACTTGGTCAATGAGATGCGGGAAGCCTTTTTGCAAAGCAGCGATCGCAGCATCTTCATCATAAACCCGTTCCGGTCCTTTGAGGAATCGCAGCAACAGCACTCTATTCGTGCTTCTCGAATGAATCCCCAGACCAATAGAACGTAAAACCACGCCCAAAGCAGCCTGAGACTTTCCTTTCCCTTCACCATCATAAACATGAATTTGTCCAACCTCGCGTTCCGCCATTTCCTGTGCGGTGCGAATTCCAATCCCGTCTCTAGTCATTTTTTCTTCTCAGACCATTAAAACATCACGATTCAGACCTCTATTTTAAGCATGAGTTATTTTCCTTGTGATAATTCATAATCAAGAGATTCTAAGGAAATGGATACAATGATGGAGGAGCACGATAAAACACTGACTACAACCATGACCCAGCTACTTGAACAAGCGATCGAGCAGATAAAAACCTTACCGAATGATGTGCAAGATGCAATCGCCTCTCGTCTTTTAGCAGAGATGGAAGATGAAGCGAGTTGGCAATCAAAATTTGAATTAACTACCGATCAGCAATGGGATCAGATGGCAAAAATGGTACTTCAAGAAATTGCTTCGGGAGAGACTATACCTTTAGATGAAGTGTCTGATCTCTAAATCTTTTCTATGGAATCGAGTATAACTAAAGCTCATATTCTCTGGTACTCTCAAGTGAAGCAACAATACGAAAACCAAGGTTCTTATTGAAGCTAGTTGAATAACTCCTGAAACGAAAAGCGCTACGACAATAATTCGGATGACTTGACCATGAACCACCGCGCATTACATGGCGTTTATTGTTTTGGTTATTTAGCCATGCACTGCCATCTGTTACTGCTCCTTGATAGTTCTCATGCCATACATCTTGACACCATTCGTAAACATTACCGTGCATATCATATAAACCCAACGCATTAGGTGGAAATATTCCCACTGGTGTTGTTTGTTGTCGGTACTCTCCTTTTGGGGCATCACTATACGTGTCTTTTCCATTGTAATTAGCTAACTCTGTTGTTATTGTTTCCCCAAAATAGAATGGTGTTTTTGCCCCAGCACGACAGGCATACTCCCATTCTGCTTCACTTGGCAAGCGATAAGTTTGACCAGTTTTGTCTGAAAGATGTTTACAAAAATTAACTGCATCGTTCCAACTGACTTGTTCTACTGGCTTATCTTTGGCTTTAAAGCGAGACGGATTCTTTCCCATAATCACTTCATATTGAGCTTGAGTAACAGGATATTTTCCGATGAGAAAGTGAGATACTTTTACTTGGTGTTGCGGTCTCTCCTTTTGGGTACTTCCCTTTTCTTTTTCAGGTGCGCCCATTATGAAACTTCCTTCGGGAATAGCAACCATCTCTAGAGTGACTCTATCTCCTAAGTCAATAACCATTTGTTTTGCTTTCCCAGACCACTGTTGATTAATACTGCCTTTTTGGTTTACTACTACTACCTCAAATCTATATTCTGATAAATGTACTGGTTTTGAAGGTGATATTTCACCATTAGACTTGGAAGAGACTTGAGATTTTCGTTCTACTTGATAATGAGAAGAACTTGTAGATTCGTGATTTTTAAGGAAGGCAAGCCTTCCGATAAAAATTGATCCTAAACTTATTCCTCCCCAACTTAAGAACTGTATCATCTTTCTTCTTTTAATTACTTCAAAAAAAGAGATTGATTTTTGGGAAGGGGAAGAATGTATATCCCAAACAACTTGATTAGTGCTCTTTAATGAGTTATCAAAATTTTCCGGTTTATCGTACTTATTGTTTGAGAAAGAGAAGGCTTTTTTATGATCTTCTTCTTTTGCTTGCAAAGCCTCTAGTATTTGTTGAGCATTCCAACGTTCCTTTCGATCATATTTTAAACATCCTTCCACAACTTCTTTGAGATGAGTTGGTAAATGAGGTAACTCTAAATTCCCACTGATTACTTGTTTAATTAATTCTGTTTGCCCATGAAACTGATAAGGAACAGAACCATTGTTGAGGGCAGCAACAATTATAATTCCTAAAGACCATATATCCCACCCTGCGGAAATATTACCATCAAAAGCTTCTGGAGGCATATAAGCTACTGTTCCACTTGGATTAACTGTTTGAGTGTAGCTTTCAGTTCCTAATTTTCGCACTAAACCAAAATCAGAAATCACCCAAACATCTCTTACCCGCAAAATATTACCAGGTTTCAAATCTCGATGTACCTGTTTGTGTTTTCGATGTAAATAATCTAATCCAGAAGTAATTTGTTTTAATATCTCTTGAACTTCACTTACAGAAAGCTGATTTTCTCTTAAGCACTGTTCTAAACTATAGTCTGCTAGTTCTGTTACTAAGTACAAAAATTCATCATTAGCAAAATTAAACTCTCCAGCACTAAAGCACCTTAGTAAGTAAGGATAATTTAAATTAACTGCAGCAATTAACTCTTCTAATTGTTGTTCTTGTTGTTTTGTGTCGGGCAAAGGAGGAATAACTTTTACTGCAACTTGTCTCAAAACACGATCACGTAAAACTTCATCAGCGCGAAACACCGCTCCAAATCCCCCAATACCTAGTGTTTTTTTGAGATGATATTTATCCTCAATCCACTTGCCTTCCAACATTTTGTAAAACATTTTATTCATTTTTATAAGTATCTTAAATTTTCTTCTTAGTTATATAGTTATAATTTATGCACAAGCCTTGTGCCAAAAAATTCAATCAACCTCATGAAATCTGTTCTAGAATTCTTGCAAGCCCTCACCAACCCAAAATTAGCACCGACTGCCCTACGGGTTGCCCTCATTATTGGCACCATTGTATTTGCTATCAATCATGGTTCTGCCTTAGTACAAGGCAAAATGACCCGTAATCGTTGGTATTCTGGGATTATAACCTATTTTGTTCCCTATTGCGTTAATATTCACGGACAGCTAGCCAGCAGCAAACGTGATTACCGGTGAGTCATTGCTTGGGGTAACTTCTCTAATGACAAATGACGAATGACCAGTGAGTTTGCAATTTAAATAATTTTACAAAGTTTGTTTTCAAAACCTATCTTTTGGCACACAATTCCGTATAAATTGCAAAAGATAGAAAGGAGTTGCCTTAGACTCCATAAATTTTTTTTGACTGACGCGAAGAAGAATATATCCTCGGGAGAACACATGAACATTGTAGTTGTCGGTTTAAGTCACAAAACTGCACCCGTA
Organism: Halothece sp. Uz-M2-17; assembly: GCA_031580825.1. Taxonomy (GTDB): domain Bacteria; phylum Cyanobacteriota; class Cyanobacteriia; order Cyanobacteriales; family Rubidibacteraceae; genus Halothece. The sequence continues at coordinate 19,349 of JAVLCL010000005.1, read as the reverse complement.
GCGGTGCGAGAAAAATTAAGTATTCAAGATCATGCCATTGAAGGCGCGATCGCGCACTTGTGCCAACTTCCCCACATTGAGGAGATTTCCATCCTCAGCACTTGTAATCGCTTAGAAATTTATGCCGTCATCACCGACGCAGAACAAGGGGTTCACGAAATTACACAATTCTTATCAGAACGCAGTGCTTACCCCATTTCCCAACTGCGTCGCCACCTGTTTATTCTCCTCCATCAAGATGCCCTGCGTCACCTGATGCGGGTTGCTGCGGGCTTAGATAGCTTAGTCTTAGGAGAAGGACAAATTCTATCTCAGGTAAAACACGCCCATAAATTGGCGCAAAAACATCAAGGAATTGGCAGACTGCTCGATCGGCTCTTTAAACAAGCCCTTTCTGCAGGAAAGCGAGTCCGTAGCAATACCAATTTGGGAACCGGTGCGATGTCCATTAGTTCGGCTGCTGTGGAACTCGCCCAAAGTAAAGTCAATGATTTACAAGCGTATCACTGTACGATTATTGGCGCAGGTAAAATGGCGCGATTATTAGTGCAGCATTTGATTGCGAAAGGCGCGACTAATATTGCGATTGTGAACCGTTCTCAGAAACGGGCTGCGGATCTCGCCAAACAGTTTACTGAAGTGGAAGTCCAATTACATCCCCTTGAAGAAATGATGACCGTGATTAGTGAATCTCACCTAGTCTTTACCAGTACCGCAGCCAGTGAACCCATTTTAGATCGCGCGAAACTCGAACAACATTTAGATCCGGAACGGTCTCTTTTATTATTTGATATCTCAGTTCCCCTCAATATCGCCAGTGATGTCAAAGAATTAGACCATCTGCATAGTTATAATGTGGACGACTTGAAGCAAGTGGTGGCAAAAAATACCGCGAGTCGTCGCCAAATGGCGCAAGAAGCCGAAGCCTTATTAGATGAAGAAGTGGAATCCTTTGAAGTGTGGTGGCGTTCCCTGGAAACCGTTCCTACGATTAGCTGTCTGCGGGAAAAAGTGGAAACCATCCGCGAACAAGAATTAGAAAAAGCCCTCTCTCGTCTCGGAACTGAGTTTGCAGAAAAACATCAAGAAGTGATTGAAGCACTCACCCGCGGAATTGTTAATAAAATCCTCCATGAACCGATGGTAGAACTGCGGGCGCAGCAAGATATCGAAATGCGTCGCCGTACCGTTCAATCTTTACAACGGTTGTTCAATCTTGATCCGGAAGAACAATATGGTTAAGTAAAGTCTCCCGAATTTTAAATATGGAGTTGTCAAGCCCTACCACTTTCAGATTAAGATTTGGTAAGGGCTTTTTCTTTGTCTAATTGTTATTCGTTCTTTGTTCTTCGTTAATCCCCTCTCCTTATCTCCACCGATGAAGTAACACTTCTGACCTTAAAATAATTCACCCCAATTAATCCGTAGCTAAGATTGACCCATTTAATGTAAGGCGATACTAAATGATTCCACAACAACTGATCCTCTCCAACTTTCTCAGTTATCAACAAGCGACGCTAGACTTTACAGGATTGCATACCGCTTGTATTTGTGGGGCGAATGGTGCGGGAAAATCTTCTCTTCTCGAAGCCATTACTTGGGCGTTATGGGGAAAAACGCGCACCGCTTCTGATGAAGATGTGATTAATTCTACTGCGAAAGAAGTACAAGTGGATTTTCGCTTTCAATGTAATGGGGACACCTATCGCGTGTTACGAGGTCGTCGTCGCGGACAAAGTGCATCTTTAGAATTACAAGTTCAACATCAAAATCAGTTTCAATCTTTAACTGCAAAAGGAGTAAAAGCAACGCAAAAAAAGATTAATGAGTTGCTAAAACTCGACTACGATACCTTTATTAATTCTGCTTATTTACGTCAAGGTCACGCAGATGAATTTATGCAGCGTTCTCCGACAGAACGCAAGAGACTTTTAGCGGAATTACTCAAACTCGATCAATATCAAGATTTATCGGAAGAAGCAAAAGATATTTCTCGGAAATTAAAAGGACAAAGTGAACAGTTAGAACAAACGTTAGCCCCAACGGAAAAAGAGTTAGAACAAAAAACAACGATCGCGCAGTCTTTAGCTAAAATTGAAGCCAATTATAAAGCATTACAAGAAAAACAAGAAGCGGATCAAACGGAATTACAAAGACTACAAACGTTAGATTCTCAACGCCAAACTAAACAGGAACAAATTAGCTGGTATAACCAACAATATCAAACGATCGCGCAAGATTATCAAAAACTTACCCAAGAACAGCAAAAAGTTCAGCAAAGTCTCTCGGAACTCAATCAACTGTTAGAACAAGAAACAGAAATTAAGCAAGCCTATCAAACTTATCTCGATTTACAAAAAGAACAAGAAAGTCTTGCTAAGAAGTTTGAAACTTATCAAGACTTAACGCAGCGATCGCAGCGAATTAAAGAACAACAGCAAACGCAAATCAATGATTGCAAACTCCAACAACAGCGCATCGAAACTGAACTAGAAAACTTAACTGCACAAGAAGAATCGGCACAAAAAACACTGCAAAAAGCCGATGAAATTAAGGAAGCCGTTGCGAAACTCAATGAAGCCCGTGAACGCTTAAAAAAACTGGATCAATTGCAGCAAGAAGTATCGCCCTTGATGCAGCGTCGTCAGACCTTACAATTAGAAATAGATCGAGAAGCAGAACGCAAAAAAGCTCGTTTAGAACAAATTGAAAGCAACTTAAAAGAATTACAAGCAGAGTTAGCGCAATTTCCAGAACGAGAACAAGAATATAATTCAATTATTGACCGATTAAAGGAACTGGAGAAAAAAGAAACCTATTCGCAACGGCTACAAGAAAAGCGACAAAAGCAACAAGAATTACAAGCAAGACTCCAACAAACAGAAAAAACTTATGAGAAACAATTAGAAGACTTAGTTAAAAAATTAGAGTTATTACAAAATCCAGAAGCG
>JAVLCL010000005.1:5997-16388 GCA_031580825.1 Halothece sp. Uz-M2-17 | reverse complement strand
GAAGCGAATTGTCCATTGTGTGAACGCCCTCTGGATGAAGAACATAAACAACGAGTAACTCATAAAACCCAACAAGAATATCAATCCATTGAAGCGGAAAAAGCAACAGTTTGGGAAGATTTAGCAAAGTCAAAACGCGAGTTAGATCATTACAGTCAAGAATATGAAACCTTGACTCAAGAGTTAGCAGAACATGATCAATTAGTCGCCCGTCGTGGACAGTTAGAGTCTTACTTTGATGAGGATGTTTGTAATATTCATGAGAAGATTTCTAACTTAAATCGAGAGAAACGAGATATTCAAGAGATATTAGATCAGGAAACGTATGCTCAAGAAAAGCAAGCAGAATTGCAAAATATTGAACAGCGATTAGCAGAGATAAATTATGATGAGAAAACCCACGCGATCGCGCGAGAAAAAGTGGATAGTTTACGCTATGCAGACCGCAAAGCAGAACAACTCGCAGATGCGAAAAAAGAAGTTGAAAAGATTAATCAGCGTAAGCCTGAATTAGAAGAGTCTAGAACTAAAGTTCAAGAGCAAATTACAGAAACTGAAACGAGTTTTAGTGAACAATTACAAACAATTGATCAAGAAGTTGAAGACTTAGGCTATGCGCGATCGCGCCACAATGAAGTGATTACCCAAGTCCAAGAAGCACAAAAAAGCCAACTCAACCATCAGAAACTGGAACAAGCGAAAGCAGAGTTTCCCAAAAAGCAAGCCGAATTAACAGAGATTAATCAACGTCTTGAAAGTCGCAAAAAGGAAAAAGCAGACTGTCAGCAACAACTCGATGCGCTGAATGAAGAGATTAAAAAAGTGACTGATGTTCGCAATGAGATCAAACAGTTAGAACAGAAAACCCAAAAACAACGCCAAGAGTTAGATAGCTACCTATCAGAAAAAGGAAAACTCGAACAACGACTGAACTATCTCGAAGAATTAAAAACAAAATATGAAAGTTCTAAAGAAGAATTAAAACGACTGAAACGGAAAGAAACCGTTTATAAAGAACTCTCCCAAGCCTTCGGGAAAAATGGCATTCAAGCCCTCATGATCGAAAACATCTTACCGCAACTGGAAGCAACAACCAATCAAATTTTAAGCCGTTTAACGGGGAATCAATTGCACGTTCAATTCCTCACCCAAAAAGCAAGTAAAGGACGATCCAAAAAGCAAACCAAGCTCATTGATACCCTTGATATTATTATTGCAGATGCCCAAGGAACAAGGGCTTATGAAACCTATTCGGGTGGGGAAGGGTTTCGGATTAATTTTGCGATTCGTCTCGCCTTAGCTAAACTATTAGCACAACGAGCAGGAACCGCTTTACAATTACTCATTGTGGATGAAGGCTTTGGAACCCAAGATAGTCACGGCTGTGAACGCTTAATTGCAGCCATCAACGCGATCGCGCCCGACTTTTGTTGTATTCTGGCTGTTACCCATATGCGGGAATTTAAAGAAGCCTTTCAGCACCGCATTGAAGTCACGAAAACGGATCAAGGCTCACAAATTACCGTTTCTTCATAGAAAAGCATTACCTTTGCTTGATATCTCTAAGATTAAGTTGATACAATGTATATACTAAGCAGATAAAATTCATAAACCATGACTACATCAATCAAAAAATGGGGAAATAGCCTTGCGGTAAGGATTCCACAAACAATTGTGCAACAAGCTCATCTTGAAGAAGGAGCTAATGTTTCTTTTAGCATCTCTGAAGAAGGATTTATTGTCCTTATTCCACAGCACAAGAAGAAATATACCTTAGACGAATTACTTGAAGGTGTCACACCCGAAGATTTTGAAGGAGAATTTGACTGGGGAGATCCCGTGGGTGAGGAAATTTGGTAACCTGTCATGTATATTCCTGCTCGTGGTGACTTTGTTCATCTTAACCTTAACCCTCGCACAGGACGCGAGCAATCTGGAAAGCGTTTTGCGCTTATTATATCTCCTCAGGAATTTAATCGTATTTCTTCTTTTGCTTTCGTTTGTCCGATTACCAGTAAAGTCAAAGGATTTCCTTTTGAAGTCAAGATTGTTAATAACCCAGGGCGGATTTATGGTGTGGTTTTAGTTCATCACCTCCGAAGCATTGATTGGAAGCAACGAAATGTTGAATATATTGAACCAGCACCGCAAGCAGTCGTTGATGAAGTTTCAGCGAAACTAGAACCTTTAATATAGTAGGTTACTTAATGGTGTACATTTTAACTATCCTCTGGTTCAATCCCCAATGAGCGCAACTGAGCCTTAAGACGTTCAGCGCGATCGCGCTCTCTTTGTGCTAACTCAGTTCCCCACAATAATAACGCTTCCTGTTCATTCCACCAACGCAACCAGTAACCGCTACGATTACGGTGTGTTCCTTCCCATACCCCCAAATATAAGTTTAATCCAGCAATCCAATACCGCCCGTTATCATCAGGCTGTTGTAAGTCATAAACCTGAGACGAGTTCAACTGATAAACTTCCAATTTCCCTGTGGCAATCTCAAAAATAACATAGTGAGGAACTTGTAAAACTTGTTCATAGAAAAACCATTTTCCAGGGGGATAAGTGGGTTTAATGGAGTATTCGGTTCCCTCCGTTTCGGAGAGAAATTCCATGACAATGGTTGGAATCTCGCCCTCTAATTTTGGGGTGTAGCTTCTTTCAATTGCTTCCCGAGAGACCCATGTTTGCGCCACATACGCCCAATCGGGAGCTTTGACGACAATTTTGCCATCCACAACCGCGCAGATGCCGTAATTGGTGCAAGTAAAGGCAGTTTCCCCCAAATAGCCAGCCAAATCTAAACTGTCGCTAAGGGCTTCTGCGAGGAGGGGTTGAGCGATATTATCCACGGGATCATCGGGGAGAGTGTAGTCTGGGGGGAGCTTTTCCCATTTTACTTTTATCGGCGCGATCGGGCGACGCATAGGCGTTAATTTCGGGTAATTTCATCCTACTTTCATTCTATTGTTCTTTTTAATTCTGATGGGAAGACTAACGAGAAACAGCAAGCGGTTGATAATTGATACCGATTTGTTTGGAAACTTCTTGGGCTGCTAATTCTTCACAGTGCGCGATCGTTTTTAGCGATAACTGGGATAAAATCATGAAATCCGTCAATTAATATAATCAGTCACAGTTTATGCCGACCAATGCAGAAAAATTAGAGTTAGCAATCAGAGATATTGCTTCAAGGGGAACTCAACTCCTTCAGACTCTACCAGAGTGGATGCTAGATTTAGGCATAATTCCTCAAGATATAGTTACTAATGCAGAAAGAATTGGAGCGAAAGATCCAACTTATAAAACAGATGTCATTATTCACTTTCAAGAATCCCCTCCTCTAAAGATTTCTGCTAAGCTGAGTAATGCTGGTTATTATGGAAATTGGTATGGACATAAAAGATTAGTTAAAGAATTTGGAATTAAAATTTTTCAATCCATCACTAATCAAGCAACTAAATGGGCTAACCAGTGGATCAATGATCCTCAAGCTAATCTTTTTGTCGGAGTTAGTATTAGCTTTGGAGAACGCACAGGAAAAACATACATTGATTTTTTAGATATTTTTGAAAGTACAGAAGACTTGAGAACAGTTATTGCTGGTTCAGGAAAAGGCGAAGGAGTGGCTAATTGTCTTTATATTTCTAGCGATGCTCCACAATCTTTGAATGATCTATTCGATAAGCTAGAACCAATTAATCAAACAGTCCTTAAAAGAAAGGCTCAAGAAATTAAAATCGTTTTTAGACCTGTTAATCCCATAACAGAAGGAAGTAATCGCGGTAAAAATGCTTATACTCGTTTTCAACCAACAAAACCTCTTCCCTCTAAACAAGAAATCAAATCTATAGAACAGTTAAGAAAGTTGGGAAGGTTTATTGAAGTTCAACCAAATTCTATTAATCACAATTATATTTTAGATGATCTCAGGGATAAATACAACATAATAATTCCAAGAAAACAGTAACTAACTTAGATCAACCGACAGGCAAGGTTAGTTGGATTGGATCAGATTGTCCTTGAGTTAAATTTACAGGAATAGTTTGATTTAATAAATCATGATAAATGAGATGCGCGATCGCGCTTGCCAAATTAACAGGAACGGCATTTCCTATCATCTTATAGCCATTATTAACATAATCATAATCAAAAATAAAATCATCAGGGAAAGTTTGAATTCTTGCACATTCTCGAACTGATAATCTGCGGTAATTTTCAACAGAAGTCTCATCAAAAACAAACTGATCCTTTCCAACTTTAACCATTTTATTAGCTTGGGGATGAATCGGTGCGTGTCTTCCTCCAGCTTGAATTGTAAATGATGGTTCTGTCCAATTGCGAACACGATTACGAGACATATAAATACTAGAAAAACCACCAATTATATATTCATGATTCTTAATTAAGCATTCATCGCCTCTGGTTTTATTTTTCTCTTTTGCTGGAATTGCAGATAAGCGTAAATCCCAGATTGCATCTTTTAAGGTTGGAATATTATTCTGTGGTTTCAGTTGATTAAAATCAAATTTTTTACCAAGACGATGATGATAACCAACAAAAATTACACGCTGTCGGTCTTGGGGAACATTATAAAATTTTGCGTTTATGAGTTTGTAAGCAACATTATATCCTGATTCTCGGAAACTATCAAATATTTTCTGAAAAGAGTCTCGATGTTTTTGGTGTAAAATTCCTGAGACATTTTCCGCGAGAAAAAAATCAGGTTGTTTATCTTTTAAGACCCGAATATACTCTAAGAAAAGGCGACCGCGATCATCATTAATCCCTCTTTGCTTTCCTCCTTCGCTCCAACTTTGACAAGGAGGGCCACCAACAATTCCGACACAATCAGGAATATCTTGAGACCCAATTTCTTTGATATCTCGTTGATCTAAGATTGTCTCATGATGGTTAGTTTGATAAGTTGACCAAATTGTTCGATCATATTCATTCGCCCATATCACTTGAAAACCTGCTTCACGAAAACCTAGGTCTAATCCACCGCAACCTGAAAATAATGATACAACCTGCATTTTGAGAATTGATTAATATTACTTCCTGCATTAAAGCACATTTATTTCTAAACTTCAATTAGCTAATTAGCTAAATTTTGCTACAATTATAGAAAAGGTAGATCAATGAGTAAAAATGGCTCAAACACAAAGAAAGCCCGTCTATATCCAACCTGAAGATCATGACATCTTACGACGGATTGCTTTTGAACAGAAATGCAATATCTCAGATGTCTTAGATGCTGTTTTAGAGGAAGCAGAATGGCAAAAAGTAGCTAAGGTGGCTCGGACTAAGCCTAAAATGAGAGCGAAAGAACGACAAAACAAATATAAATACTAAGGATAATATGTTAATACATAAGATATCTTATTGGTTTTGGGAGACTCATTCCTATGACAGACCATCAAACAAGTTATACAATTAATTCCATGATTGGTCGATTGTACTTGAAGAATAAAGCATTTCAATCACTGGAGCTTGGTGAACAGCAGTCTATTGTTTTAGATTTGCTCGAAGCATCTTATCTCTCTGATGTTAATATCGGTGAAATTCTTAGCAATGAGTGTTTTTTATCCGACAGAGAAACTGATGAAAAAAGAACGTTAGCTAGCATCTTTCAAATTTGCAGTTGCTGTGGAAAAGTTAAGGATAGCGTAACAGATTATCATGAGGGATTCTTCCCCCAAGGACTTTGCGCAGATTGTGCAACTTAAATAAAAATTCCAGCTAATCTCGGGTAGCTTTGGGATGACTTAGAATGCAGATTACCTTGGGATTGGGGGTCGTCGCTACATTGGTTCACCCAAACAACCCACCTTGAGTGTCTGTATCTTAGTCGATGGAGAATATGAAATACAGCAGTTTAGAGGGAATAACCTGATTCAGTCGCGCAATTTTCCGAAACTACAATTAACGGTTAACCCATTCTTTCATTCCTAAGTAGGGAAACCCGAATGATCAAAGCAGGGAAATTTGGGATTTGCGATGATCGCGCGATCGCGCACAATTTGGATATGACGTTAGTTGAGACATTATAGAGAAACCCTATGACTGTATTAGAACAAGGGAAAATCACGATTCATAGTGAAAATATTTTCCCCATTATCAAGAAATCTCTCTACACCAACCACGAAATTTTCTTACGGGAGTTAATTTCTAACGCGGTTGATGCGATTAGCAAAGTGAAAATGGCATCCCTTTCTGGGGAAATGAAAGAGGATGTGGGAGAACCCGAAATTAAAATTCATCTCGATCAAGGAAAGCGACAAATTTCAGTCTCTGATAATGGGATTGGGATGACCGCCGATGAAATTAAGAAATACATTAACCAAGTTGCGTTTTCTAGTGCAGAAGACTTCATTCAAAAATATCAAGATAGCGCCAACCAACTCATTGGTCATTTTGGCTTAGGGTTTTATTCCTGCTTCATGGTTGCGGAAAAAGTCGAAATTGATACCTTATCTTATAAAGAAGGAGCAGAACCCGTTCATTGGAGTTGTGACGGTTCTCCCCAATTTACATTAGAAGCCTCGGATCGGAAAATTCGCGGAACCACGATTACCGTTACCCTTTTAGAAGAAGAGAAAGAATACGCTGAACAGCAACGGATTCGCCAGTTAGTGAAAACTTACTGCGATTTTATGCCGGTTCCCATTAAATTAGAAGGGGAAATAATTAATCGTCAACGGGCAATTTGGAAAGAATCTCCCCGCGATTTAACCGACGAAGACTATCTCGAATTTTATCGTTATTTATATCCCTATCAAGAAGATCCGTTACTCTGGGTTCATCTCAATACCGACTATCCTTTTCTCCTTACCGGAATTCTCTATTTCCCGAAATTAAAACCGGATGTTGATGTCAGTCGCGGACATATTAAACTCTTCTGTAACCAAGTTTTTGTTAGCGATAATTGTGAAGAAATTATCCCCGAATTCTTGCTTCCTTTACGGGGAGTGATTGACAGTCCTGATATTCCCTTAAATGTTTCACGGAGTGCATTAACGGCTAACCGCACAGTTCGTCGCATTGCTGACTATATCACGAAAAAAATCGGTGATCAACTCAAATCCCTTTACGAAGATAATCCCAAAAAATACATCAATAGCTGGCAAGATTTGGGAACCTTTGTTAAGTATGGTGCGCTCCGAGATGAGAAATTCAAAAAACAAGTGGAAGATATCATTATTTTCCGCAGTAGTGCTGATTTAGGGAGTGATACTCCACAAGTAGAAGTGCAAAAAGAAGGGGGAGATGAGTGGGAAGATGCAACCCCAACCGAAAATGCGACTGACGAAAATGGGTATTATTATACAACCTTAAAAGATTATCTGGAACGGAACAAAGAAAAACATGAGAATCGGGTCTTCTACTGTACAGATCCTTCCACACAAAGTACCTATGTGGAACTGTACAAAAATCAAGGCTTAGAAGTCTTGTTCATGGACTCGTTTATTGATAATAATTACTTTATTCCGTTCTTAGAACAGGAGTATTCTAACCTGCAATTTACTCGTGTTGATGCCGAATTAGATGATACTTTAGTCGAGAATGACCAAGGCGGAGAAATTGTTGATCCGCAGACGAATAAAACGCGGAATGAAGTCGTCAAAGAGTTATTTGAAAGTGCGATTAATAACTCCAATGTGAATATTAAAACGCAAGCGATTAAATCGGAAGATCCGCAAAATGCCCCCCCAGCGATGGTACTCTTACCGGAAGCCATGCGCCGGATGCAGGAAATGACTGCATTAATGCAACAACAGTCGATGCAGTTCCCTGATCAGCACGTTTTAGTGGTAAATACGGCTCATCCTCTAATTCAAAATATTGTCAAACTCAACCAAGGCGGAATCATTCAAAGTAGCACTGGTGAATCTTCTTCAAGTGAGTTCGCTAAGATGATGTGTCGTCATGTGTATGACTTGGCTTTAATGGCGCAAAAAGCCTTTGATGCGGAAGGAATGCAACACTTTATTGAGCGTTCTAATCAAGTGTTAACTCGATTGACGAAGTAAGAATTGTCTTGAATTTTAATAGCGCGATCGCGCCTCCCAAAACAGCGATCGCGCTCTTCCAAAAACCGATCAAAACTCTTGCGCTAACATTCAGTTAAGAGTTATCAATCTAGTCAAATCACTGAAAAAATGGCAAAAGTTGAAGTAGAGCTACCAGAAACAGCATTTTCAGCCCTTCGCAAAGCCCCCCATGAATTTGTCCAAGAAATGCGAGTGGCTGCCGCTGTTAAGTGGTACGAATTAGGAGAAATTTCTCAAGGAAAAGCAGCTGAGGTTGCTGGTTTAACAAGAGCAGATTTTATCAACGCTTTAAGCCGATACAAAGTTTCAGTTTTTCAATACACTGCATCTGAATTAACTGAGGAGTTAAAGCAGTGAGCCATAGCGAAAGTGGTTGTCAATGCTTCACCGTTAATCACCTTATTTAAAAGCAATCAAGCAGAACTGTTGCCGCAACTTTTTCAAGAAATTGTTATCCCACAAGGCGTTTGGGAGGAAATTGTTATCCCTGGACAATTAGATGCTCCAGCACAAATGTTATCAAATATGATATTAGTAATCAGCTAATTACATTGTTTTTTTAGGTTTATGGTCAGTCAAACAGTTACTCGCAACTTATCGTTACCTCTTGATCAAATCGAAGAGTTTTGCCAGCGTTGGCAAATTACTGAGTTGGCTTTATTTGGATCAGTTTTACGTGATGATTTTTCTCCTGAGAGCGATATAGATATTTTAGTGACTTTTGATGAAAACTTTAAACGTGGGTTAGATGAAACCTTACAAATTCAAGAGGAATTAGAAGGGTTATTTGGTCGTCAAGTCGATTTAATCATTAAGAGCGCGATCGCGCGCAGTGATAATTGGCTGCGTCGTCAATACATTCTTAATTCAGCACAAGTGATTTATGCCAAGAGATATTGAATCTTTAATTGATATTCAAAAGGCTGGCGAACGAGTTCTAAAGTTTTCTAAACATATTACTTATGGAGAACTTGAAGCAAATGACGAAAAAGTATCAGCCATTCTCTACCAAATTACGATTATTGGTGAAGCAACCAAACGCCTGTCACCAGAGTTTTGTCAACAACACCCAGAAATTCCTTGGCGTAATTTAGCTGCCATGCGTAACATCATTGTACATGAGTATGATCAAGTTGATTTTGAGGTGGTATGGGATGTTATTCAGGATAAGATTCCCAAATTATTAAGTCAGTTAGAACAATTTTTGCCCAATTCGGAATAACGTTGTCGATGTAGCGAAGCCACCGCTCTCCGAGCATCGCGCCTCCCAAAACCCGATCGCGCTCTCCAAACCTCAATCAAACCTTCTCAAAAACTGATCGACTTCTCCTCAAAACTCGATCGCGCTCCCCAACACCTGATCGCACCCTCCCACACCCGATCGCGCCTCCCAAAACCCGATCGCGCACTTATCTTCTAATTAGTTAATGGTGTAATTAAGTTCAAGTTAGGAAAATATGTTTTATATCGACCCTGATCTCTTGTCAAAAGAGTCATTTTTTCAACAAAAGCATGAGCACCAATATAAAAATCAGGTAAGGGGGAACGTTTAGTTCCTCCACGACGGCGATAATTCAAAAAACATTTACCTGCTAAAAAAGCAGCTTGATAGGGAAGAGGATCGTAGCGAAAGTAATTTTTCGGTAGGGCCACTTGTAATTCTTCTATTTGATCAAAACCAATGGAAATTTCTGCATAAATAATGGGATTAATGACTAAGATTGAGTGATTTGCTAGCTTAGTTAGTTGGGAAGCAGACCCTTGAAACCATTGTTCATCTTCGGTAAATATATCTAAAATGACATTGCTATCCACTAAAATGTCAGCCATCTTCAGTTACGAGTGATTTCTATAATTTCATCAGTAGTTAGATGAGATGTTGCTTTCCCTCTCATAGTATCTATGAGTTGTTCTCCTACATTCTTCAATGAAAAATCTTGTTGTTTGTGAATTTCTAATTTATTATCTACAACTTGCAATTCTACTTCGGTTCCCGGCTGTAAACCGATTTGAGAAATGATCTCTGAAGGAATCTCAATTTGTCCTTTTTGGTTGATAGTTGCTTTTGACATTTTGCTCAATCAGTGGCTCATTATTCTGATTACCAGTTTACCCGATCGCGCCTCCCCACTCCCACAGACTAATCGCGCTTCCCTCCTCATCCCCAAAAACTGATCGCGCGCAGTGATAACTGGCTGTATTGTCAATACATTCTCGAATCAGCACAAGTGTTTTATGCCCAAGGATGATTGATATTCAACAAACGAGTAGCTGATCGAATCCCTAAACACTCAATCGCGCAAAGGACACAATTAGAAGTTCAATAATTAGCTA
>JAVLCL010000005.1:0-5987 GCA_031580825.1 Halothece sp. Uz-M2-17 | reverse complement strand
AGTTTACTGATTCCCCAAAACCCTGATCGCGCAAGAGATGCAATTCACGACAAACAACAACCCAACGGTAATACAACTCTCTTGATATCTCAATTGTGTGCAATGATACAAAATGCAGTAGGAGAAGGCGGGTGATGAATGACTGAATCTAGCCTAAACAGGAGATTATAGGAATTTTTCCATAAAACTGATAAAAATTTTTCGAGGAGATGATCACTTTTGGTGAATGGGCGGGTAAATTACATATAGAGATCAGAAGTTAATTCAAATCATCACTTCTCGGAGACAAGAATCATGAATTCTAATTTAAAGGCAAAATTACTGTTCGCTCTCAATCACAACAAAAAGGATAAAGGTTTCACCTTAATTGAACTCCTTGTTGTAATTATCATTATCGGTATTCTGTCGGCAATTGCCCTTCCTAACCTTTTAAGCCAAGCAAACAAAGCGCGTCAGTCAGAAGGCAAAAGTAATATTGGTGCTATAGTTAGAGGTCAACAAGCCTATCGTTTGGAAGAGGGAGAATTTGGTAATCTTGGTGACCTAGATGTTACAATTGAAGAAGAGTTCTACGCTACTACTGTTACGGCAAGTAGCCAATCTGCTGCAACTATTCAAGCTAACGATGTCCCTCAATTTCAATCAGACTTAAAAAGCTATGAAGCTGGAGTACTTCAGCCCAGTAGCACCGCTCCTTTCAACTCCGTTATTTGTGAAGATAGTACTGCATCCAACACAAATGTAACTGCTTCTGCAAATGCTGCTGCTACTGGTTGTGGCGCAGGTGAAACAGTTAACTAATAAACAGTCAGTTGTCTTTAGTGGCTACAGACTATATAGGGCTCAAGTTAAGACTTTACTAATGTTGTGATGCCTCTTGACTTGAGTTTTTTTTAATCGCTTCCTGAAATCTCTAAGTTATATGAAATTCCAAAAACTTTGCTACACACAGATCCCGTTAATAAAGGGAATTGGACGAGTCATTTGTAGCAGCCATGAGTGAATTTCATATTAGATGGTCTTATTTAAACATTAAACCCAGTTTTCTGAAAACCACTTCCTGAGCGCGATCATAAAAAATCTATTTTACCTTTATTTATGCTTACCTACTTAGGTAATCTTAATAATGGTCTAATAGGAGGATAAAATGCAATTTTTCTCACTGGACTGTTCCAAAAAAACTAGATTAAATTATTTGAACAAAGGATTCACTTTACTAGAACTTTTAGTAGTCATTATTATCCTTGGAATCCTTACAGCTATTTCGTTACCTAATTTAATTAACCAAGCTGCCAAAGCTCGTCAATCAGAAGCAAAATCTCTTTTAGGCAGCATCAATCGAGCTCAACAAGCGTATCGTCATGAAAAGTCAGTTTTTGCTGATAATTTGGCTCGCCTTGACATTAATATAGTACCAGAATTTTACAGCTATAGTATTGATCAAATCAATGGTTCTATCGCTGTCACTCATCAAGCAATTCCTCAGTCTAATTTTCAGCAAGACCTTAGAAGTTACGCTTCTGCAGTTTACTATTTCCCTAGCACTGTAAACTTATCGACCATTATTTGTGAAGCAAACATTGTAACTGGCAACGCGACCGCATCTATCGATATTAACGTTGCTGACTGTGATGCTAATAGTACTCAAATTAAATAGTTAAATATAATGAGTATTCGAGGATTTTCTTCTTTTTCTCACTTAAACTTTAAATCTATCTTAACAATATTATTAGTCATTGGTTGTGTTGGGACGATAATCAAATTACAACAAGATACTTTCAAACAACTAACGAGTGAAAAAACAAAATCAAGGTATGAACAGCAAGAGCAACAAATGGATGTCAATCTTTCTCTACTGAGCAAAGTCCCTAGTTTTGGATTTGAGAATTTACTGGCAGATTGGGTTTACCTAAGATTTATTCAATATATGGGAGATGAGGAGGCTAGAAATATTACAGGTTATTCCCTGAATCCAAAATATCTTCAAGCAGTTGCTGAACGAGATCCCTACTTTTTATCCGCTTACTTTTTATTATCTAGTGCCACTACATTGTATGCTGGTGCTCCTGAAAAGTCGGTTCAAACACTAGAACAATTAATCAAAGAAATTCCGCCAGAACACTTTCCTCGGTCTTATTACTTGTGGTTATATAAAGGGGTTGATGAAATGCTATTTCTGGGAGATATTTCCGCAGCCATTCATTCCTATGACATGGCAGCAGAATGGGCAAGTTTGCACGATACAGAAGAAGCACAGTACAGAGCTCAAAGTGCAAGGAAAACAGCCCAGTTTTTAAAGGAGAATCCCTTAAGTAAAGAGGCTCGGATCGGTGCTTGGGGTTCTATCTTATCCAATGCACAGGATCAAAAAACCAGAGAATTAGTCATTCAGAAAATTCGCAATTTGGGAGGAGAAGTCATTATTAACTCGAAAGGAAGACTAGAAATTCAACTTCCAGACCCGATAAAAAAAAATAGTTAAGATAGTTCTTCGTAGAATTAGCTTTTCTTGTATAGATGACTGCACAAAATAAAAATCAAAAGGAGTTAAAACTTATGGTTTGGCAAGAAGATGTTGCAAGTTTAATTGCTCAAGAAGATTATCAACGAGCAGCAGAAATCTGTGGAAATATTATTGATACTAATCCCGAGCAAATCAAAGCTTTTTTCTACCTTGGAGTCAGTTATCTCTTACAAGGTTATGTAGAAGAAGCGCAAGCAGTATGGCTCTCTGGACTGTTTGAAAGTCCTTGTGATCTCAATAGTGAAGAATGTAACCAAATTTTAGTTCAAATTCTAAAGGAGCAAGCTCAGCAAGAAACAAATAAAGAAAATTATAAAAATAGTCAACTAATTTATCAGCAGTTAAAAGAACTTATTAGTGATGATCCAAGTCTCCTACTACTGTTAGTAAAAAGTGGGGTAAAAACGCAACAATTAACTCAAAACCAATTAAAAGAGTGGCAAGTTGTAGACCACTTAAAGACAGCACCATCCACAGCCCTTGATGTCAACTTGATGATAGAAATTTTTCAATTAGCTTTGCAGTACCCCATACCTGGAATTGAGCCTTTCGTTGCTACCCTTTCAAAGAGAATGTCTGAAGACGAGCATTTTCAAGCAGTAGTTGCAGAAAATTTGAAAACTTTAGAGCCGTTAGCAGTTAATGCTTACAACACAGAGAATTATGAAGCAGCGATTATTCTCTGGCGTTTAATGCTTGAATATATGCCCGATTCTAACTTCTTGCATCTTAGTTTAGGTAACTCCTTGAAAGAACTAGGAGAAATCGAAGCAGCACAGTATCACTACGAAACTGCTATTTCTCTCGACCCCGAATTTGCAATTGCTTATCATAATCTAGCTCGACTTTATCAGGATAAAGATGAAGTCGAACTCGCAATTAGTTATTATCAAAAGGCTTTAGATATCAATAAACGCCTTGATAAAAGCTATATTAACTTGGGTTTACTGTATCAGCATCAAGGTAATCGTAGTGGAGCAATTGAGTGTTATGAAACTTTATTAAAACTCTATCCTCAGTATGCAGAAGGATATAATAACTTAGGGATTTTATGGATAGAAGAAGGTAACTATGGAGAAGCAGAAAAATCTTTTAAGTATGCAATAGAACTGAAACCAGAATATGCAGATGCTTATAACAATCTTGGTGTATTGTATCAATACCAAGGCAAACTTGAACTAGCTGAGAGCTTTCATGAGGAGGCAATAAAGTGTGTTCATGATAAAAATGTCGATGATCAGCTTGATGTTGCTAAAGCTCACCTCAAGTTAGGATTAATTTATTTCGCACAAGAAGATTTTGACCGTGCTGAATGGTGTTATGGAAAAGCATTAGAAATTAAAGCAGACTATGCTGAAGCCCTAACTGAATTGGCTGTGCTCTACCGACAAACAGAAGAACTGGATAAAGCTATTACTTATTTAAAGCAAACAATTGCAGTTAATCCTGATTTTGTTCGTGCTTATAGCATACTAGGAATTATTTACAATGAAAAAGGTGATTTAAATACAGCTCAGGAATTTTTTGAGCAAGCATTTACCCGAGATGACAATTCAGTATCAGCACACTTTAATTTTTCACAGTGTCATAAGTAT
This sequence comes from Halothece sp. Uz-M2-17, assembly GCA_031580825.1. Lineage (GTDB taxonomy): Bacteria > Cyanobacteriota > Cyanobacteriia > Cyanobacteriales > Rubidibacteraceae > Halothece. Next base: position 1,868 of record JAVLCL010000005.1, on the reverse strand, counting down.
GAGAGTATAGAAGATCGCTACTTTAAAAAAGTATTAGAACTGAGTTCTAGTCAAGAGATTGCTTATCCTCATAGAAAGTATATAGAATTTACAGTTGCGAAAGCATGGAATGATCTTCGGGAATATGAGAAAGAGTTTGCTGCCTTGAATGAAGCCAATCGTCTAAAACGTGAGGAATTTCGATATTCAGTAGATAAAGATTTAGAAAGATTTCAAAAAATCAAAGATCAGTTCAATGCCAGCACTATATTTAATCTTACTTTGCCAAATGACTCATATCAAAGGCAACCAATTTTTATTGTTGGGATGCCTCGTTCTGGTACAACCCTAGCTGAACAGATTATTGCATCTCACTCAGAAGTTGTTGGCTTAGGAGAATTACGATTTCTATCTAAAATTCGTTTTGAAAAAGATAAAGATAATCAACTACTAGAAAATCTTAATTCTATTGATATGTCAACTTTAGCTGAAATGCAGAAAAGCTATTTGGAGAAAGTCTCACAACGTGGCAACAAATTTTTTTATTTTACTGATAAAATGCCCTATAACTTTCAATTTATTGGTTTGATTAAAATTCTCTTCCCGAATGCAAAAGTAATACATTGCTTAAGGCATCCTCTAGATATTTGCATCGCTAACTATCAGCGCTGTTTTGCTACTAGGAACTACCACTCATATAATTTACAGGAACTAGGGGAGTACTATTTAGGATATCATAAATTGATGCAACATTGGTATTCTGTACTTCCTGGCTTTCTGTATCCTTTGCATTATGAAAAGTTAGTCGCAAATCAAGAAGAAGAATCGAAAAAACTACTAGAATTCTGTGAATTGAAGTGGGAAGATAATGTTCTTAACTTCCATGAAAACCAACGCTCTATTCGTACTGCTAGTGTCGTACAAGTGCGACAAAAGATGTACACCTCTTCTGCATATAAGTGGCAGCGTTATACTAAACATATAGAACCGCTGAAAAAGCTATTTGAAGAAAACGGTATTTTGTGAAGGCATAAATACTCCGATATATCAATTAAAAAAATGACTTAAATTTTATCTATCTATGATTTAAGTCAATACAAAGCAACTTGCATAACTTTTTAGTATTTAAAACTTTAAAGACATTCTCTAAGTAGAGGGATAAGTTAAGCTATTATTTGTAATTAAATTATTAGGATTTATTAGGATATAAGAAAAAATGTTATCTAATTGGGAAGCGCAACTAATTCAGTTTTTAGAAGCAGACCAGTACGACGAATTATTCCAATGGTGTGAGCAAGCGATTAATAATAGTGAGCAAGGATGCTTACCTTACTGGTACTTAGGGCTCGGATATTTGCTCCGAAGAGAAGAAGATGAGGCGCAAGCAGTTTGGTTATCAGGATTCTTTGAAGCTCCAGGAGAAGAAACTAGTGAACAAAGAATGAAACAATTAGCCAATATACTGGAACGAGAAGCACAGCAACAAGCGAACAGAGAAGCCTTTTCAATCAGTGCTGATATTCGAGAGCAATTGCAAGAACTTCAGCCTGAAAACATCAACAATTCTTTACAATTAATTAAAACCTTAGTTCACAACCAAACTTTTTCTTCTAAATTAATTGAACAATGGGAATTTCTGGACAGATTAGAAGTAACTGCTACTCAAAATATTAATGAACAACTTTTAATGGAAGTTGTTTACCTTCTACTTGTAGAACCTCTTGAAATTGATCGCACTTCTTTAATCGACACTGCCTACAAGAAAATTCAGAAACATGATAATTTCGTTAAGCTAATTTTTACATCAGGAATGCAACTTAGTTATGTTAGTTTCAAAAAAAAGTTAGCTCTTGAAGTGATGGAATTATGTCAAAAAATTGAACCTAATT
>JAVLCL010000345.1:3610-3984 GCA_031580825.1 Halothece sp. Uz-M2-17 | reverse complement strand
AACTCGCGCGATCGGCTTCAATAATTTTCTGGTAAACTTCTAAATCATATCCTTCCAACCAAGACATTAAGGTCGGACCAACATTAAAACTCAAATACTCAAAATTATTAACAATATCAATGACTTCTCCCTGTTCATTTAAAACTCGGGCAAAGACATTCGGGCGATAACATTGATGATGAATCCGTTCATTCCAATCATGAAAAGGTTCCGCACTCGGTTGGCGTTCAACGGCTTCTAAATAAGGGTTTTCTCGGGGAGGTTGATAAAAATGCCCGTGAACGGTTACACAGACCTCGGTTTGGGTTTCCAACTGGTTTGTTTCATCAACTTGGGTCAGTTGCTTGCCACCAACAGTTGGGAATGGTTGGCGA
>JAVLCL010000345.1:0-3600 GCA_031580825.1 Halothece sp. Uz-M2-17 | reverse complement strand
TATTAATTTACATTGTTCCAGTTTCCGCTTTGTTTATCAGGTCTCATTACCCTAGCCATACTGACGATAAAAGAGCAAGACACTGACCCCTTATCTCTCAACAGTCTTTACTCTACAATAATCTCTGGTCTGGGGTTGTCCATTATTAACCATTATGAATCTAAATTCTCCTCAAGGGTCAAATTTATGCGCTGTGTGATCACTCAGAAAAAAAATACATCATCAATAAAGATCAATTGTTATTTGAGAAGTCATTAATTTATCAAAAATCAAATACAAAATGCTCTTCAAGATTATTATGAATCATATCAGTTAAAAATAAGCTGTTAAGCATTTAAATTGGCTTGTGGATATGAGGCAACAGAGCCCCAGGCAATAGGCAATAATGAGAGTGATCAGTTTTTCCAGCTAATTGCAAGAATACCCCATTTAAGTGCGTCTTAGCTTAAACTCAATTTTATCAATTGCCTTGTCATTACTAAACAAATACTGAATAATAAAAAGCAACTCAATTCAGTTAATTCAATTACTTACTTTAATGATATGTTTAACAAAAATACAATCTTTTTCGGATTACTAATCTTTGTGCCGATTTCACTCCTTGGTCATTGGCTGCATTGGGATGAAGTCAGTATTTTTATTACGGCATCGTTAGCCATTATTCCCTTGGCTGCTTTTATGGGAGAAGCAACAGAAGAAATTGCCATTGTCGTTGGACCCACCCTTGGCGGGCTGCTCAATGCAACATTTGGTAATGCCACTGAGCTTATTTTAGCTTTTATTGCTTTAAGAAGCGGTTTAATTAATGTTGTTAAAGCTACTATTACCGGTTCTATTATTAGCAATTTATTACTGGTCATGGGGTTTGCCATGCTTTTAGGCGGGTTACGCTACAAAGAACAAATTTTTCAGTCAGAAATAGCAAGGGTCAATGCCTCTTCTATGAACTTGGCAGTGATTGCGATTTTACTACCCACCGCAGTGGAACATACTTCCGATGGGATTGGGGAAGAAACGTTACAAACCCTATCGGTGGCAGTTGCCATTGTTTTAATTATTGTGTATGGGTTAACGCTATTATTTTCAATGAAAACCCACGCCTATCTTTGTACAGTAGGAGAAGTGGATCAAGACTCCACTTTAATAGATTCAGAACAAAATGATATCGAGAAACAACCGGAAGATGTAAATCTCTGGTTTTGGCTTGGGGTGTTATTTGTTGTTACGATTGCGGTTGCGATTGAGGCTGAATTACTGGTGAGTTCTTTAGAATCAGCCACAGAAAGTTTAGGTCTCACTGCACTATTTACAGGAGTCATTTTACTTCCCGTTATTGGCAATGCTGCTGAACATTTTACGGCGATTACCGTTGCCATGAAAAATAAAATGGATTTATCTTTATCTGTTGCTGTTGGTTCTACGCTCCAAATTGCTCTGTTTGTTGCCCCTGTTTTAGTCATTGCAGGCTGGATCATGGGTCAACCCATGGATTTAGACTTTAATCCTTTTGAATTAGTTGCTGTAGCCGTAGCCGTTTTGATTGCAAATTCGATTAGTTCTGATGGTAAATCAAATTGGTTAGAAGGGAGTCTGCTGTTAGCTACTTATCTAGTAATTGGGTTAGCCTTTTTCTTTCATCCTGTCGTTCCCGAAATTGGTTAACCAGATTAGAATGGTTAGACTATCCAGTGACAAAAGGCAGGCTTAATCTTTCATCCTGATAAAACCGATATAAAAAAGCCTCATCTGCAAAATTATGTTGATCCCAAGTGTGATGTAACCAACCCGCATCAATCAGAGATTGTCCGACTTGAACCGCCTCCTCACGAGAGCAGTTTAAATGACGACAGAGCCAGTCCACCAGTTCTGTTCCGAAAATTGATTTTGGATACACTCTTAGTTTATAACGATTATTTTTAATCAGATTGGGAGCTTGGTGGATCGCTTCTACTAAGGTTGCTAGCTCTTCATTCGTGTCTAAAATCGGTGCATTTTGATCCACAGCTTCTAAAGTGGGATCAAAATAGCACACGACATATTGTTGATTACTATCATCGAAGACAACCAAACACATTTGACCAGAATCAAGTTTTTCTCGGGCTTGCTTAATCGCGATTTCTCTCTCTTCTTTCGGATAGGATTCTCCCTGAAGAAATAACCATTGGCGATAGGCAATGGCAACCAGCTTTTTCGACTGTGCATTCTGGCGACGGATCGCAGCTTGAGGGGAAACTTGATCAACGGTGAGGATAAACATTGCATCAATGGGTAAACCAAGATATTACGCTTACTATTGATTGTAATCATATAGTTTCATTGCAAAAAGTAAAGATTGACCTGAAAAATGCTTAAAAATCTCTGAAAATTGTCCTTCACATCGCTCCCATCAACGTCAAAATAGAAAAGGATGTTGGAGAACTACGAATGTCAGATAATTTACGAAGCAAAGCAATTACCCAAGGAACACAACGCGCCCCTAACCGTGCCATGTTAAGGGCTGTGGGCTTTGGAGATGAAGACTTTACGAAGCCGATTGTTGGACTTGCCAATGGGTTTAGTACGATTACGCCCTGTAATATGGGAATTAATGATTTAGCCCTTCGTGCTGAAGCTGCATTTAAAGAAGCAGGTGCAATGCCTCAAATGTTTGGCACGATTACCATTTCAGATGGAATTTCTATGGGAACAGAGGGCATGAAATATTCTTTAGTTTCCCGTGATGTTATTGCCGATTCCATCGAAACGGTTTGTAATGGACAAAGTATGGATGGGGTGCTTGCGATTGGCGGTTGTGATAAAAATATGCCTGGAGCGATGATTGCCATGGCACGCCTCAATATTCCCTCAATCTTTGTTTATGGTGGAACCACCAAACCAGGACATTATGAAGGCAAAGATTTAACGATTGTCAGTGCTTTTGAAGCCGTTGGAGAACACAGTGCTGGCAATATTGATGAAGATCATCTCACTGAAATTGAACGCCATGCTTGTCCTGGTGCAGGATCTTGCGGGGGAATGTTTACCGCCAATACCATGTCCTCTGCATTTGAGGTGATGGGAATTAGTTTGCCCTATTCCTCGACAATGGCAGCCGAAGATGCAGAAAAAGCGGATAGTGCAGAAAAGTCTGCGTTTGCTTTAGTAGAAGCAATTCGCAAGCAAATTTTGCCCAGTCAACTCCTGACACGGAAGGCGTTTGAGAATGCCATTTCGGTCATTATGGCAGTTGGTGGTTCAACCAATGCGGTGTTACATTTACTTGCCATTGCCAATACCATTGGCGTAGATCTCACTTTAGAAGATTTTGCCACCATTCGCGATCGCGTTCCCGTTTTATGTGATCTCAAACCCTCGGGTCGGTTTGTGATTACCAATCTTCATGATGTGGGTGGTATCCCCTTAGTTATGAAAATGTTGTTAGAACATGGTTTGCTACATGGTGATACCCTCACGATTACTGGCGAGACCACCGCAGAAATCTTAAAAGATGTTCCCGGTACCCCCCCTGCAGATCAGGAAGTGGTTCGTCTATGGGATAATCCTCTATATGCCCAAGGACACTTGGCAATCTTGAAAGGAAATCTCGCCACAGAAGGGGCA
>JAVLCL010000344.1:0-3999 GCA_031580825.1 Halothece sp. Uz-M2-17 | reverse complement strand
GGTAATAGGAGAAAGTTGAACTGTTTCTTCGGGAAGAACATTGACCATTTGGTTGGTTACTTGTTGCGGGAAGAATAAACTTCCAATCCCTGCAATAATGATTAACAGTAAGGCAAGGGAACTAATGTTCAAGCTGTGATCGACAAAACGACTGGTGTTGGAAGATTGAACGCTGACTGACATTTTTTTTTCGGGATAATTCAACGTGATCGAAAACAAAAAGAATGAATTTTTAGCTCTCTCTCAGCATACAATTTTAGAGAAGGCTTGAGAGATTTCTTAATCATGATGTTACTGTTACAAGCAATTGTAGAAACGCTGGGTTGGGCTTTTTTTGGTGTTATTCTGCTTTATGGAGCCGTTTATTTATTTGATACGATTACGCCCACGGATTATCGCGGAGAAATTAAACGGGGAAACGTTGCAGCAGCGATTTTTGTCGGAGCTTTTATTCTTTCTGTGACAGCAATTCTTGTGGCGGTGATTGTGACTTAAAAAAAATTAACAATCGCAGTTCAATGTTCCACTAAAAACTTTTGAGTCAGTGCAAATAATTCTTGTAATTTAACCGGTTTACTCACATAGTCATTAGCACCGGCTTCTAAACAGCGAGCGCGATCGCCGTTCATGGCTAAAGCGGTCAGAGCAATAATGGGGATATCGACTAAATGAGGATAATGGCGGATTTCTTGTATTGCTTCTAAACCATCCATTCCTGGCATTTGAATATCCATCAAAATCAAGTTCGGATCTTGGGAAAGGGCGTAGGAAATGGCTTCTTCTCCATTTCTAGCGATGATCAGATCGTACCCTTTGGCTTGGAGATAACTCGAAACTGTCAGAATATTGGCTTCATTATCATCCACCAATAAAATCAAACCAGACTGGCAAGAAGATTCTGTTTTGCCATTGGATTTCACTTCAACATTTTCAGTAACCAGCATCTCGGTGTAAGGTAATTGAATTGTAAAACAACTGCCCACTCCCACTTCGCTAGTAACGCTGACTTTTCCCTCATGAAGTTCAACAAGATGTTTGACTAAAGCTAATCCCAATCCTGTTCCTTGATATTGTCGATTCAAAGCACTATCCACTTGCATAAAGGGTTGAAAGAGATTATCAAGATGAGTGGGTTCAATTCCAATTCCTGTGTCAGTTACCGTAATGTTGACATAGGAAGCATTGGCATCTTTAAATACGTTAGCTTCGAGAGTAATTTTTCCGTTTTCTGGGGTAAATTTGACAGCATTGTTGAGGAGATTAATTAAGACTTGGCGAATGCGTCGTTCATCCACCCATAAATCTGGTAAATGATCAGCAAACTTGGTTTGAATTGTAATCTTTTTGTTATGGGCTTGTTGTTGAATAAAGGTTAGACTATATTTACACAATCGAGTCACAGGCGTAGCACTAAATTCAAGTTTAATCTGACCGGATTCAATTTTAGCGATATCAAGAATGTCGTTAATCAGTTCAAGTAAATGAGAACCACTCCGTTCAATGGTTTGTATAGCTTTCAGTTGTCTTTCATTAATATCACCAAAAATTGTTTCTTGTAGGGCTTCACTCATTCCCAAAACTGCATTGAGCGGGGTTCGTAGTTCATGACTCATATTGGCTAAAAATTCACTTTTTGCTTGATTCGCGCGATCGGCTGCTTCTTTTGCTTCCTGTAATTCTTGAGTTCGTTCCTCAACTCGTGTTTCTAAACTAGAATTCGCTTCTTCCAGAGCTTGAAAAGACTGCTTGAGTTGGGTTGCCATTTGATTAAACGATTTTGCTAATCGACCCAATTCATTATTTTCAGATTCATCGACTTTAATCTGAAGATTATTCTTAGAGATTTCAGTGGTTGCTGTTGTTAACTCGGCTAATGGTTTTGTGATTTTATGACGCAGCACTCGGGATAAAAAGATAATTTCTAGGACTAAGACGGTACTACCCAGTAAGAGAACAAAAATCGCAATTTCTGATGCTTCATGGGATAAAATAGATTTTGGAAAGACCGTAATAAAATACCAATCGGGTCCGTCAATTTTAGTCACTGCTAAAAATTGTTTTCCTTGTTGATTATCAATAATGAGAGGGAACTCTGTCTGATTTTGAACCAATTGAAAAATATTTTGAAGGTTCGCATTTCCCGTATTCATCATCGTTAGCTTACCTTCTGTTTGAATAATGACATCTTTTAGTTCAGGATGAGCAATTAAACGACCATCAGTACGGAAAATAATATTGTAAGTTCCCTCTAAAGTTTCATTAATAGTGCGTGCAATTAAATCATTCAGGGGGACATCTTGACCAACCGTTAAAATATGTTTATTTTTAAGATAAATTGGCGATACCACTGAAACGAGCCATTGTCTGGCTACAGGATCTCGATAAACACCACTCCAAACCGTTTTTCGCTCTGGATTGTATTCCGGAGTTGAAATATAAAAATACTCTTCTTCAGTTTCATCAACTTCAGGAGTTGCTTGTGCGGGCCAATTAAAACTGGGCCAATACCCAACTGAAAAGTTTTCAGGTGCGAGAAAATAGAGATTGGGGAAACGATTATTCCAGGCGCGACCATAATTAGTTGCCAATTCAAAGCTAATCACGGCTCGGCGTTTGATATCAGCATTAACTTGAATTTCATCATCTAAAAATAATGCAGCATATTGATCAAAAGGATACTCTGGACGATTACGAGTGACCCCATCTGGAGATTTCACAAATAGTTGGTCATACTGCTGAGCATAATTTTCTTTTGATATTTCCTGATGCTTTTGAAGATAGATATTTTTAATAAATTCAACATTATCTCTTGCTAAATTAAATCGAGTTTCTTCTCTTTCAGTTCGTTCGGTAATATAGTGTTTTAATTTTTGTTTAGTTTCTCGTTCGAGTAAGGATAAAAGGTAGAAATAACTAATACTCGTTGAAGCAATAATAACTAAGGCAACTCCCAAAGAAATTTTAGTGAGAGTTTGTAAGGCTAAGTCTCCATGTTTTTTGTTATTTTTAAGGAGTTTATTTAACATCAATCATTTTAGATAAATAGTTGTTGAATTTGATACCACAATATATTACTTAACTTGACATGGACGCAGTTAGATATTTTTTAATTAATGGTTGGTCTAAGGTTGGACAAAATATTGAAGAATGAGACAAAGCAATTGCTGATAAAGCGTTATCAAATCTTGATTTCTCTAAAGGAAACTCTGTTTCTGAACTTAACAGGGATAAAAAAGGAGCTAAATCATTATGCTCTCCCTTTTGAATTTGGGTTTTAAGTTGAGATAACCATTGAGAATAGGATTCTAGTTCCAAAACGTAACCACTATTTTGAATGTAATTAACTAAAGTTTCCCAAGCAATTGAGTCAGGGTTGATTAAATGAAATGTTCTTCCATGATTTATATAGGATGTTGAAATAGAAACCATTGCTTGAGTAATATAATTAATGGGCGTTAAATTGATTTTTCGAGAAAGTAGAGGAGCTTTTCCTAATTGGATACAACCTTGAATAAGACTCCAGAAAAAATCATTTGTTTTTTGAATTAAGCCAGTTTGACTATCTCCAAGGAGCGTTCCTAAACGGTAAATGGTTGTTGGCAAGCCACGATTGTGTGCTTCTCGGATGAGAGCTTCTGCAACCCATTTACTTTGGTCATAGCCGGTTTGTAGTTCGTTTTCAAAGCAGGGAAGATCTGTTTCTAACACTAAGCCTCGTTCGGCGTAACAATCTGGAAACACCGATAGAGTAGAAACAAAATGAACGGGTTTGGTCTGACCTAAGCCCGCTAAACGTAACACTTCTTGCGTACCTTGAACATTGGCATCTCGTAATTGAGAGTACGGATAAACAAAGTTTACCCAAGCTCCATTATGATATATTGTACTAACATTGTGCGACAGATCGCTAAATTGTTCTTTAGATAGTCCTAGTAAAGGTTTTTCGAGATTACCAATAACAGGAATAATCCGAGGTTGGTAAGCAGCTTGCCAAAGATC
>JAVLCL010000343.1:0-4002 GCA_031580825.1 Halothece sp. Uz-M2-17 | reverse complement strand
GTATTTTTGGCATAGTTGGTGTTTTAGCTTCTCCCATTCCTCAGCCTTGGTTTTGGTGTTGGTTTCCGCCGTTACTGGATGTGGGATCAATCCCAGCTTTAGTGATGATGATTCAATCATCCAATGATGAGAATGGAGCATCAAGTTAATGACTTAAGCCTTCTTCTCGAATCATTTCAAGAGGAACTTCTGTAAAATATTGACAGCGAAATTGTTCTTCTTGAATTGCAGCTAAAAAGGATTGAACCGCTTCTGTATTAAGCAGATCGATTTTGGCACTTCCTGTAATTTGAATGGTGTCTCCTCCTTCAATTTCAAAACCTAAATGATTTAAAGTGTTTAGTCCTAATTCGATTGTTCTGGGGCTTAATCTGAGTTTATTTTGTAGTTGCTCACAACTTACGGTTTGTCGCGTCCGACTGAGATATTTAGCAATGCCCAGAAACTGTTTCCAAATCTCTTCGGCAGGGAGAGGATTGGGGAGAGAATAAGTCAGCGCGATCGCGCAATTATTTTTCATCCCTTCTTGTAACCCTTGATTCATTTCTTCCCAAGTGCGAGGACAATGATCAAGAATCAATACCGAATCTTGAGTTTCTGCAACTGATGTCTTCTTTCCACGATAATCTAACAGTAAAGGTGTTTCATTTTCGATCACAGAATAACTGTCTTGCTGCTGTACTGCTTTGACTTCAACAATCCGCACTTCGTACTCTTTTTGATAAGCATTAAAATCTAATTCCACAACAGTATCAAAATATTGATTTTCTGGTAACTCATCTTTATAATGTCCCCACCACATGCCCGGAAACCCTTCTGGTTTCGTTTCATCACAGACTTTAAATGTTGTGCGGATATATCGAATCATTTTACCTGTATAATCTTTGATATTTTTATTGCCAACATTTTTAAACCAGCAATTTTGAATGAGTAAACGAGGGAGAGGATTTCCCATGCCATACGGTTCGAGTAACTTTAAAGATTGAAAGAGATCTTGTCCTAACTCTGCTACTGTTAACGTTAAATCAATGCTTAAACTGGGTTCTGGTGTTGTATTTCCATATTGCTGGCGAAATTGTTGATTAATTGCTTCTGTAAAAATAGATAGATTTTCCGCTTTAATACTCAATCCAGCAGCAAAAGGATGTCCCCCAAAACGATGTAATAAATGTTGCTGCGATCGCAGCAATTGGTAAAGATCAATTTTTTCCACTGAACGCGCAGAACCACGAGCCAAAGTAAGGTTTTCCTCACTCGATTGATCTAAATTCAGAAGAATAGTAGGACGCGCATATTCTTGAGCAATTTGTCCTGCGACTAATCCTAAAACTCCAGCTTGCCATTGTGAATCAGCTAGTACAATCACACCAGTTGTTGATAAATCTAATGTTTCAATCCGTTGTTTAACAGCCCTCTCAACATCCCTTTGTAATTCCTTACGACGAGTATTTGCAATTTCTGTTTTTTGAGCCAGTTTCTTACAAACTGTTTCCTCTTTACTGGTTAATAATTCCACAGCAAATGTCGCATCCCCTTGAATCCGACTAATGGCATTAATACGAGGACCAATACCAAACGCAATATCCATCGGACGATCACCATTTCTTTTGCATAATCTTAAAAGTTGAGCAATCCCGGGGCGGGTAGGATGATTTAATTGTTGGGCTAATTTTTGAATCCCTTTTTGAGCTAAATAGCGACAATCTCCCTGTAATTCCACTAAATCTGCAATCAATCCAATGGCAACTAAATCTAATAAGATTTCTGCTGGCTGTTCTGGAATGTCAGGAAACGTTTCATATAACGCTTCAATAAATTTATACGCAACTGCAACCCCAGAAAGATGATAGAGGGGATGGGATGCAACTAAATATTTAGGATTAAGAATAGCCACCACATTGGGATTGTCTTCAGGTAACGTATGATGATCCGTTACGATAATATCAATCCCCAAATTTTGAGCAACTTCCATTTCTGCTAAATTAGTGCTTCCCGTATCGCAAGTAATGACTAATTTCACTCCCTCTGCTGCTAGTTTTCTTAAGCCCGTTTCGTTCAAACCATGAGATTCAGTTAGACGATTCGGGATATAGTAAGACAGGGAATCAGAAGTCGAAAAAAATGGTTGTAAGCCTTCCCAAAGTACACTGGTAGCCGTCACTCCATCCGCATCAAAATCACCCCAAATCGCCACTTTTTCCTGATTTTCCCATGCTTCTTGGCAGCGTTTCACCGCTAAGTCCATTTGTTGTCCAAAGCCAGTAAAACCAGAGGTAGGTCTATAACTTTCTACATCCAGAAATTGTTGTAAACGCTCTAAATTATCAATTCCTCGTTGCCATAATAATTGAGCAACATATTGAGGATAATGAGAACAATAGGCTTCCACTTCAGTAAGAAACCAGTCTGGAACGTCAGGTTGGGAAAGAATTTGCCAATGGGACATAATTGAGTTATTTGTTGTTATAGCACTGCAAACTTGGGTTAAAACATTACTGATCGCTAAAACCCTTTCATCATAAACTGTTGCCTATTGTCTATTGCCCAGCGCGTAGCGCTATAGCACTGCAAATTTAATGAACTAGGTTTGCAAGCGGAATAATAAAATTTGGGTCACTTCCTTATCATTAAAATTATCATCACTAATGACGAATAAACTTTGATTCCCATCGGGTAAAGTCGGACCCACGGCTAAGCCTTCTAAGTTATAAATATCAAAATCTAGATCAGAGAAATCAAACAGTAACTTTTTCCGTACAGGTTGTAATCCCCCGAGATCAACATTAAATGTATTTACTCCAGACGTATCTGTTGCATTACCAATCGTCATCAGAAAAAGTTTTGCTCCATATCCAGATAATCCATAAGACCGTTCTAGAGTTAAAAAATATCCTTCAGGTTGAATCGCTAAAACTTCCGTTAAACCATTGCCAACTGTTCCTAATGGAGGCTGATCTAACAAATATAAATGTTCCGCAATGGGAAGGGGTTGTCCGATGGGATTAACCACATAATGTAAGAATCGAACTCGCGTTTGTTCTCCGGAATCTTCAGGTAATTGATCTTGACTTAAAGATGATTCAGTTGCGGTAAACACACGAAAGGGATCCCCTTCCGGACTCATTACACCACTAGGATTAAGGGTTAAGGATTCAAAGCCCAAGTTATTCCTCACCCCCCTCGGTGTATTTTCTTCCGTTTCCGGTAATAAATAACGTGGCGGTAAGGGAAGAGTTTGTTTTTCTTTTCCACTGTTGAGATCAAAGCGACGGACAAAAGGATTAATTTGTTTGTTAGTATTCCCTTCACTCGAAATAAAAACGGTATTGCCTGGGGCTAAAGCAATTCCTTCCGGATCAATTTCACCATTGGGAAAAAAATCTCCGGTTTCAGTTTGGAGAAAGGTAACATCTTTCAGAGAAACCTTTGCAATATTGGGTGTTGCTTCTTCCAACTTCAAATCAATCTCTAACGTATAAAATCGTGCTGGAGCTTTTTGGCTCCGATCATCTGAAACTACATAAAACAAGTTTTGCTTTTGATCATATGTCATTCCAGATAAGCCACCAACTGGTGTTTTTTGGAAAGTTTGTTTCGGAAGTTCGTAATGATCTAAAAAGTCAACGGAAATCTTGGGAAAAAGTCGGTCTTGCGCTTGCACTTGGGAAGCGTTACTGCAAGCCGTTAAACTCATTAAGAGAAATAATACAAAAAAGGCTCGAAGTATCATAAAAGGCAAAAAATATAACAATTGTAAATTAATTTTTATGTTCTGAATCGGGGAAAACCGCCGTTTAAGAGAAAGTTTAATTCATTCTCAGATCGAATTCAGCTATTTCTCAGTTAACAGGGACACGCTAATAAGTGACGACATAAAATCGAAAGTTACTTAGTAATCATAATGACTCAACAAAATTCTAACCTGAAAAAATCATTCATTGCGCTTTTGGCAACCGTTAGCGTGGGTGGAATCAGTCTCGGTTTTACTTCAGAGGCACATAG
>JAVLCL010000342.1:0-4011 GCA_031580825.1 Halothece sp. Uz-M2-17 | reverse complement strand
CTTTTTCTCCCTTTCCGTTACCCACGGCATACCACGCTAAACTTAATAGTGCTGCTGGGTTGGCTTTCAGTTCTGGTTTGCGAGTGAGGGTATCCATCACTTTTGCCCCTTCCAGCATTGCCTCGATATCAATCCCTTCTAACGCTGCTGGTACTAACCCCACAGCAGACATTTCCGAGGTACGTCCCCCCACCCAATCGTGCATCGGGAAAGTCGTGATCCAACCTTCAGTTTTCGCCATTTGTTCCAGTTTTGACCCTTTCCCCGTAATGGCAACGGCATGGGACCCAAAATCAAGGCTTTGCGCTTCGTAAGCTGCTTTCACTTCCACCATCCCATTGCGAGTTTCTGGGGTTCCGCCGGACTTGGAAATGACGAGAACTAAGGTACTCGAGAGCCGATCGCGCACTTGTTCTAACAGATGATCAATCCCCGCAGGATCCGTGTTATCAATAAAATGGAGATTGAGCGAGACATCCAGTGGGGCTAAGGCTTGAGAAACAAATTGCGGTCCCAATGCCGATCCGCCGATACCAATGGAGATGACATCCGTAAAACGAGTGTCTTGGGGGGGATAGATATAACCACTGTGAACTTGTGCTGCAAAGGTTTTAATTCGTTCGAGGGTTTCCGTGATTTCGGCTTTGAGTTCCGCATTGGGGGCGAGATCGGGGTTACGCAGCCAATAATGTCCCACCATGCGGTCTTCATCGGGATTCGCGATCGCGCCCGCTTCTAAATCTGCCATATCCTGAAAGGCTTTTTGAAACTTCGGCTGCATCTCCTCCACAAACTGATCCGAGAAGCGCATCCGACTAATATCCAGATAAAAGTTTAAATCAGGGTTGTAATAAAGCCAGTCTTGATAGCGTTGCCAAAGTTGGGCGTTATCCATAAGTCCTCTTCTATAATTGAATTTATTCGCTCACACTCGTTAGTTTAGGATAATACCTAGGCGAACTGATAACGCTGTTTTTCCACGGGCGGTAAACTGGAAACCCCCGTTGTCCAAATGCCGGTTTTTAAGGGTTCAATAAAAATGGGATCCACTCCCTCTTCCGCTAACGTATCTGTCCAAGTTTCATAGTCATACTCCACCCTTTGAATCTGAATGCTAACTTGATTTCCAGATAAGTCGAGTAGTGCATAATGAACCGCTGGATCGCCATCATGATCCGGTTTTCCCACAACGCCACAGTTAACTGCAAAACGTCCATCTTCAAACTGACGTACCCACGGTAAGCCAGAGTGAGTGCAAATAAAGCCCACGGCATTATGTTCATCTAACCATTGTTTCAACCGCTCATCATCCAACTGTGACTCATAGAGAAACTCATTGGTTTGGTCGGGACTGCCATGACAGAGTAAAATCCGTCCTAAAGGGGTGTTCACAATCGCTGTATCTGCCCATTTTCCCATCCATTCTTGATTTTCTTCGCTTAAATCTTGTAACGCATATTCAAAAGCTAAACAACTGAGGCGTTCATCTTCAGGGGAGGCATAGCCACAGCCACAACGGGTTGATCCGGCAGCAGCCTGTTGCTCGTGATTTCCTGCAATATAAATATCACAATGTTGGTGAATGAGATGCAAAGCCTCATCACTGTGTCCACAGCAACCCACCGCATCACCAAGAAACATCAAGCTATGACAACGGTTGGCTTTGGCATCATTGAGACAGGCTTCAAAGGCAAGGATATTGCCATAAATGCCCCCAAAGGCAGCGATTTTTTGCGTATTAGCGCGATCGTATTCTGCTTGTTTCATCCTCAAGTTAATTATTGGTTGTCTGGTTTCAATCCTACTTTGCCTTCAGTATCAGTTATTGATCACTGTACACTTTCTTCCCAAAATCTTATATTTCCTTAAATTGCGCGATCTTAAAAATCCCAAGTGGCAAATAATTCTTCTACTTTCAACGTAAAACCAGGAAGAATATCTTCTCCTTCTAAGGTATCTCCTGAGCGCAAAAACTGATCCGGTTCAGGAGAGTGATAAACTAAAACAAATTTTTCTTCAGGATGAATTACCCAAACTAAACGAGTTTCATTTTCAAAATATTCAACAATTTTTTGATGCATTCCTTCCACCGTATTGCCAGGAGAAAGAATTTCAACGGCTAAATCAGGAGACCCTTGAAAAAAGCCTTGAGGAGGGCGGTTCATTCCTTGTAAGCGGGCTTTGGCAACAAAGGAAACATCAGGAGACCGTCGATTTCCAGATTTGAGAGTAAATGCTGTACTGGAATCGCAAACTGTCCCTAGTTTTTCTTGACGCACATGGAGGGCTAATATTCCTCCAAGAAAAGAACCAATTGCGCCATGTTCCATTCCTGAGTTTCCCATTTCTACTAACTCCCCATCCACTACTTCATATCGTTTTTCCTCGCCGGAAAGCGCCATAAAGGCTTCATCTGTCCAGACTTGCGTTTGTTGTTCCGTTGAAAGACTGACCATCTTGACCTCTGGAAGTTTTTCAAGTGACTTTCTTTAATTGTGACAAATTATTTTCTAGGGCTTTCTAAATAGAATTCGTGGCGGAGTTCAACTTTCCGTAGATTTGATGCAGTGATGCTTGATTAAAATCTTTGGTTGGCTGATCTAAAACTAATTTCCCTTGATTTAAGCCTAAAATCCGATCGCTGTAAGTTTTGGCTAATTCCACTTGGTGTAAATTGCAAATCACGGTCAGTCCTTGTTCATCACACAGAGATCGCAGCAGAGATAAGACAGTATGGGCAGTTTGCGGATCGAGACTTGCTACGGGTTCATCCGCTAAAATTAAAGTTGCCCGTTGGGTTAACGCCCGTGCAATGGCAACACGCTGCTGTTGTCCACCAGAAAGCTGATCCGCCCGTTGAAACGCTACATCTAACAAGTTAACTCGTTCTAATGCAATTAACGCTTCTTTTAACAACGGTTGCGGGAATTGTCCCAACCAACAACGCCACAAGGGGAGTTCTTGTAAGCGTCCACCGAGACAATTTTCGATCGCGCTGCGCCTGCGAACTAGATTAAATTGTTGCGCGATCGCGGCAATGTGACGACGGGCTTGTTGTAATTCTTGACGAGAACAATCGGTTAACCGGATTTCTTGAAACCAAACTTCTCCTGCACTCGGACGCAATAACTGAAGAATACAACGCATTAAGGTTGTTTTTCCGGCACCACTCACCCCTAAAATGGCGGTAAAACTGCCCCGAGAAACCCTAAAACTAACATCATCTAAAGCAAAAACAGTTGGGGAATAGTATTTACTCAGTTGTTCAACACTTAACATACATCTCTAATTCAATTTTTGCCGTAAATAGGCACTTCCCGCATCAATGAGGGTCACCATCCCCAAAATCAGCAGTAAAATTGTGGCTAAGCGCCCAAAATCCAGTAACTTCAAACTCACCAGTAATTCATAACCAATGCCACCAGCCCCGACAATTCCTAAAATAACGGAAGAGCGAACATTATATTCCCACAAATATAAAGTAATGCCTACTAACCCGGGTAACGCTTCCGGTAAGACGGCAAATGCGAAGGTTCGTGCGCGATCGCTGCCTGTGACTTCTATCGCTTCAATGGGTTCACTAGGAATCGTTTCTAACACTTCTGCGTAGAGTTTTGCCATTGACCCTGTAGTATGAAACGCGACTCCTAAAACACCGGCAAAGGGTCCAAGTCCAACGACAGAGACAAAAAAGAGGGCAAAAATTGCCGTATCAATCCCGCGCAATAGGTTCAACATTCCCCGTAAAATTGGGGCTAACCAAGGAACAAGGGTTAAATTGCGAGCGACAATTAAGGCTAAAGGAAGGGCAATGATGACCGCAGTTCCTGTTCCGACAATTGCAATGGCGAGAGTTTCCCAAGTTGCAACTAAAAAAGTCGGTAACTCGGAAAAATCAGGAGGAAAAAAGCGTCCTAACCATTGACTCAAACGGGGTAATCCGTCCCATAACGCTTGTGGAGAAACTTCGGCAGTCCGTAAACTCGCAACAAAAATACTGACTGCAATGAC
>JAVLCL010000341.1:0-4032 GCA_031580825.1 Halothece sp. Uz-M2-17 | reverse complement strand
GCCTATTGCCTTAAACCAGAATTGCTCTCTCACAACTGATTCCTGACTACTATATATCTTTAATTATGCAACCATTCCATCACCTGTTTCCCTAGAGAAACATGATTGAGGCGATCAATTTCCCGTACTCCGGTTGGGCTGGTAACATTAATTTCTGTTAAGTAACCGCCAATAATATCAATCCCAACAAATAGTAAGCCATCTTCAATTAAAGTGGGCGCGATCGCGCTGCAAATTTCCCAATCTCGCATCGTAATCTCAGCAGCTTCTACCCGTCCCCCAACTGCCATATTGCCACGAAACTCGCCCCTTGTCGGAATCCGATTCACCGCTCCCATCGGTTCTCCATCTAACAAAATAATCCGTTTATCCCCATCTTTAGCTTCTGGAAGAAAGGATTGAATCATCACCGGTTTTCTTCCATTTTCCGTACTAATTTCAATTAAAGAATTAAGATTACGATCGCGCTTTTCTAAAAATAAAATTCCTTCCCCAGCTTTGCCCGCCAAAGGCTTTAAAACCGCCCCTTCTTTCCGTTCCACAAACTCTCGAATCACTTTTTTATCCTGACTGACAATTGTCTCTGGAATCACCGATGGAAACCGCATCGCATAGAGTTTTTCATTGGCTTTTTGTAACCCTTGAGGTGAGTTAATCACAACCGTAGAAGTCGGCGTTAATAAATCGAGAATTTGCGTTGCATAGAGATACGGAATCGTCACTGGCGGATCCGTCCGCATAAATACCGCATCCATACCAGATAACGGTTGTAATTCCCATTCCCCCAACTGATACCACTCCTTTGGCGCCACCCAATCATTATCTTTGAGAGTAACCGGAGTCAGAGAGACTCGTTGCAGCCTAGCCCACGCCTGAGACTGGACAACACTCAAGTAAGATGCCGAAGTTACCCAAACTTCATCCCCTTGTTTTTGAGCAGCTTCCATCAAAGCAACCGTTGTGTCATGAGTGGGATCAAGTTGCGAAATCGGATCAATAATAAAAGCAAGTTTCATTTTTATTTTGTCGGCGAGTTGAATGATTCAAAAGATTATAATTAGCGTATTACCGAGCCTCTTCCTCATACTTTTAATCACCTAAAAAATAATCAAATCAATTATAAAATATGATGATTAATCGCGCTCCCATTGTTACCCCGCAAGCGCTCCAATCAGCGATCATCCGTGACCCTTGGATCGTTTCTCCGGAAACATCAATACAGGAAGCAATAATTAGCATGGGTCGTGCATCACACGCGGTCACCACAGCAAAGCATCAACAGAATAACCGACCATTAGAAGTTTGGTCAAGTTGCTTGGTCATTGTTAGTGAAGGAAGGATACTGGGATTAGTCACCCACCAAGAATTATTAAAGATTAGTCATCAAGCAGAGGATTTACAGAGGCGGAAGATTGCAGAGATTGTCAGTCCGCCGGTGATGACCTTACAGCAAACTCAGTTGACTGATTTATTGAGTGTTATCAATCTTTTCCAGCAACCGCACTTGCATCATTTACCGATTCTCGATGAACAGAATCAATTTGTGGGGTTAGTGACACCAGAAAGCCTGATCAAAGTGGCAAAATCCGTTGCCTTCTGGGATAAATGGACAGTGGAAACCGTGATGAAATCAGATTTCCCCATCGTAACCGCAGAAACCCCCCTTAATCGCATAACGGAACAAATCATTACCACAGATCAAGACGTGATTGTCATTGTCAATGAGGACTCACCGAGAACCCCCCAAGGAGTGATTACAGCAGGAGAGATTCTTCAACAACAATCTGTACCCACCCTTTTGACATCTCCCGTAGTGACCGTTCAACCTCAAAACTCTCTGTTAAGAGTTGCTGAGATCATGCTGGAACACTCAATTCGCCAAGTAATAGTCACAGGAGCCGTCGGAGAACGCCTTGGGTTAGTCACTGCAAGAGATTTAATCGCAACGCTTCATCCCCAAGCTCTCTATCGCCTAGCAGAAAACTTGAATCAGCAACTGGATCAGCAACTTTATTCTTACCAGAGCCAACTCCAAGCGCATCGACAAAGCCAAAAACAAACGAAAATTGCTCTTGAATTTAGCGAAAATCGTTTCCATGGCATTTTTGAAAATACGTTTCAGTTTATTGGTTTACTTTCTCCCGATGGGGTATTGTTGGAAGCAAACCAAACCGCCCTCAACGCAGCCGGAATTCAACGAGAAGATGCCGTCGGACGACCCTTTTGGGAAACCCCTTGGTGGCAAATTTCTGCCGAGACTCAAGCTCAATTGAGAAATGCCATTAATCGAGCAGCGCAAGGAGAATTTATCCGTTATGAAGTTGAAATTTGGGGAGCGAATCAAACCGTTATCCCCATTGATTTCTCACTTCGTCCCATCCAAGATGATCAGGGATACGTGATTTTGCTAATTCCCGAAGGTCGAGATCTCACCGAAGCCAAGCGCTTAGAAGTGGAACGTCAACAAACGGTAAACTTATTGCAGGCAAGCAAACGACGCTACGCCAGTTTAGTGAAAGCCTCACCGGTTGGGATTTTTCGTTGTGATAGCGTGGGCAACTGTGTTTATACCAATCAAGTCGCTTCGGAGATTCTTGGGCTTTCTTCCCAAGAAATGAAAGGGAGAGGATGGCAAAACGCCTTACATCCAGAAGATCGGGAACAGGTCATCGCCCAATGGCAACGAGCCATTGCCCATAATCAACCCTTTGCGATGGAATACCGTTTTTTGCGCCCAGATGGCAGCGTTAGGTGGGTGTATGGACAAAGCACCATTGAACAAGATCGTCACGAACAAATTCATGGCTATGTGGGAACCATTACCGATATCAGTGATCGCAAAGAAGTCGAAATTGCCTTAGAAACCCTGATTAAAGGAACCGCTACCACAACCGGACAAGAGTTCTTTTCCGCTCTCGTTACTTATATTACTCAAGCCCTGAATGTGTCTCACGTTCTGATTTCAGAACTGGCTGATCAAGAACTCCATCTCCTTGCTGCGTCCGGAAATGGCATCTCCCCAGCCCTATCGAATCCGGATGGGACAGAGACCCCTTGTAAACGCGCCTTGCGGGAAGGAGAATTTTACTGCCATGGTTCAGTGCAAGCGGAATTTCCCCAAAACCAAGAGTTAGTGACCCTCGGCATTACAAGCTATTTTGGGATTGCCTTACGCAGTAGTAATGGCAAACAAATGGGCACACTCTGCATCCTTAACAATAAACCAATTCCCAATGCAGACCGAACCCTTAATATTTTACGAGTTTTTGCTGCTCGGGCTGCTGCAGAATTAGAACGCCAACGGGCAAATAACCGCTTACAAGAATTAAATGAACAATTGGAAGCAATGGTGGAAGAACGGACGGCGACATTAAGAAAGCGAGAAGCAGAACTCCAAGATTTCTTTGATAATGCTCATGATTTAATTCAAAGCGTTTCTTTAACCACCGGTAAATTTGAATATGTAAATCGCTCTTGGCGCAAAGTTCTGGGCTATTCTCGCGAAGAAGTGGCAAGCCTAACAGTTTTTGATGTGCTGCATCCAGACTGCCATGATCATTGTCAGCAAGTCTTAACCGAAATGAGAAACGGTCGTTTACCTCAGGCTGATCCCATGGAAGTGATTTTCTTGAGTAAAGCAGGACAAGAAATTATTGTGGAAGGAGGCATTAATTGTCGTTGGGAAGGAGAACAACCGATTGCGACTCGTGCTATTTTTCGCGATATTACCCAACGTAAACAAACAGAACGAGAAATTCGTCTTTTACAAGAACGGTTAGAATATCTCCTGAACGCTAATCCCGCTATCATTTATAGTTGTAAGCCTGAGGGGAATAATGATGCAACGTTTATCAGCGAGAACATAACCCGCATCTTAGGCTATCCTCAAAAAGAATTTGCAGCACGAGCTAACTATAATGTTTGGGTAAATTTTATCCATCCTGAGGATCGCGATCGCGTGATAGCAAAAGCATCTCAAGTTTGGGAAGAAGATAGTCATACCGATGAGTACCGCTTTCTTCATTGCAAAGG
>JAVLCL010000340.1:0-4050 GCA_031580825.1 Halothece sp. Uz-M2-17 | reverse complement strand
ACGCCTTTGTTTGCCAGATAATCCGCAACATCAGTGGCGTTAGAAAAGTCTTCTGTGACGGCTTCTTGTAAACGCTGAGTGCGAAATTCAATTCCTTCTGATAATAAAATTGTCATCGCTTCTAAGCTGGCTTGTGTCGTTTTAACTGCGTCAAAGAGTCCTTCTTTATCTTCTTGTAAGTCTTTGTTGTAGGCTAAGGGTAAGCCTTTCATTAGCATTAAGAGGGCTTGTAAATGTCCACAGACACGCCCTGTTTTCCCCCGCACTAATTCGGGAATATCGGGGTTTTTCTTCTGAGGCATAATGCTTGACCCAGTAGCGCAGCTATCTTTGAGGGTGACAAAACTAAATTCTTGCGATGCCCAAAGAATAATTTCTTCACTTAAACGAGATAAATGCACCATGATCAGACTCGCTGCATTAATAAATTCAATGGCAAAATCGCGATCGCTGACGGCATCTAAACTGTTGCGATAAATATCGGTAAAGCCTAATTCTTTGGCTGTATATTGACGGTCAATGGGAAAGGTTGTCCCCGCTAAAGCCCCGCAACCGAGGGGAGAAACATTCGTTCGTTTGGCAACATCTCCTAATCGCTCCCAATCTCGTTGCGCCATTTCCCAATAGGCGAGGAGATGATGAGCCAGACTAATCGGTTGTGCTCGTTGCAGATGAGTATAACCGGGAATCAGGGTTTCAATATGGTTTTCTGCTAAGTTTAAAAGTGCGTGTTGATATTGACGCAAATCATCCCGAATTTGATGAGTTTTATCTCGCAAATACAAGCGGATGTCTGTTCCGACTTGGTCGTTGCGCGATCGCGCGGTATGTAATTTTTTTCCCACATCACCCACAATCTCAGTTAGGCGATGTTCCACGGCAAAATGGACATCTTCTTCTTCTACTCCCGGTTGAAAGTTTCCGTTTTCGTATTCCCTTAAAACTTGTTCTAACCCTTGCACTAACTGTTGGGCTTCTTCCTGTGTAATAATTTCAGTTTTGGCAAGCATTTTGGCATGAGCGATTGACCCTTGAATATCGTAGGGTAAGAGTTCAAGATCAAATCCAATGCTGGCATTAAATTGCGCGATCGCGGGATGTAACGCGGTTTCAAAACGATCACTCCAAGTTTTTTTTTGTGTCACGGTGGCTGTTGAGTCTCCTGTGCAAAAAATAATCTCACCAAAGGTGAGACTAACGCATTATTAGGTCTTTGAGAAGTCTTACAATCAAGAACTTAAACCTTAAGAAATGAAAGTTCGGAATAAATATCCCAAAAAGAGACCAATCAGTAACGCCCAAACCTGTCCGGACTCAATAAAATTATTCCAACCGTCTTCAATTTGTTTCAAGACTTCTGGATCTTCAATGCTTTGGGCAAGAACGACGGTATTATCATATTGAGAGAAATTAAGGGAGGAATCAGGAGAAAACGTAATCATTTCCGACATAATTAACAATTAAAACCTTATCAATGAGACTGACTTGGAGTTAATCACAGTTAACTGCTAAAGTCAAGCTAATCTCAGATCAAGAATTTGAACAATTTTGAATTAAAAATCGACAATATCAATTAGCCATAACAATTGAGTGAGGAGTGTTCGGCAATGGTAACAGTATCTTCCGTGAGAAAGTTTTTACACGCCCCCATTAAGCCTTTATTACCGAGTTTATTACTGTGGTTGTTTCTCTTTGCCCCAGCCCAAGCAGCAACCGCCTTGAGAGTGGTTTTAAAGGAAGATGTGAAACAAGTTGCGGTGGGCAGTTCCAGTAATGCCGTGATCCGCGATCGCGCTGGCAATGTTTTAGGAGAAGTGCAAGGCATGAGCGGGTTTCGTGCCGAAAGTGGGAATGGCAAAGTTCGCTTAGGACAATGGGAAAGTCGTCAGTTAGAAATTGATCCAAAAGAAGACGGTTATGTTTGGATCGGCGATCGTTGGTATCGCGGAGAAACCAAATTAATCCATGATGGCTCCGATCTAACAGTAATTAATGAAGTCAATGTGGAAGATTATCTCTACAGTGTTGTCGGTGGGGAAATGGTCGCTAGTTGGCCCCTAGAAGCCCTGAAAGCCCAAGCAGTTGCAGCCCGCTCTTATGCCCTCCACAAACAACAGCACGCTGGAACTCGGCTCTATGATGTCAAAAGTACCACTGCCTCGCAAGTGTATAAAGGGATTAAAAGTGAAACCCCGCAAACCATAGAAGCCGTGAACACCACCCAAGGACAAGTATTGACTCATCAGGGTCGTCCCATTCTAGCTGTTTTTCATTCTTCTTCTGGCGGACATACGGAGAATGTGGAAGACATTTGGACTCGTCCTCTCCCTTATCTCAGAGGGGTGGTGGATTATGATCAAACTGCCCCAGTGTATCAGTGGGAAAAGATAGTTTCCAACGGTGAAATGGCACGCCGTCTCGGCAATTTAGGCACAATTCGCTCTTTAATTCCTCAACAAACCACACCGCAAGGACGAATTTTAAAGTTAAAAGTGGTGGGTGATCGCGCAACCGAAACCATTAGTGGCAATGAATTTCGCAAGGCTCTTGATTTGCGGA
Source organism: Halothece sp. Uz-M2-17 (assembly GCA_031580825.1). GTDB lineage: Bacteria > Cyanobacteriota > Cyanobacteriia > Cyanobacteriales > Rubidibacteraceae > Halothece. The sequence continues at coordinate 1,491 of JAVLCL010000340.1, read as the reverse complement.
GTACCTTGTTTCAAGTAAATCCGACTCCGCAAGGCTTTTTAATTTCTGGACGTGGATTTGGTCATGGTGTGGGTTTAAGCCAGTGGGGGGCGTATTATTTGGCGCAGCAAGGGGCAAACTACCGCCAAATTCTCGGACATTACTACAAACAAGTCAAACTTGCTCTGATTAATACCCGAGTGGCTAGAAATTAGTGGAAATCGCTTGTACAGGACAAGTGGGAATACATTGTTCACAGACCACACAGCGCGATCGCGTAAAGTTGAGCTTAAATGTTTCTGGATCTAACGTTAACGCCTGTGTGGGACACACCCCTGTACATAAACCGCAATCCACACAACTTTCCTCATCAATGATAATTTCTCGACTGGCGAGGGAGACTGTAATATTTTGCAGTCCCATCCATTCAATCGCTGCTTCGATTTCATCAATATCCCCCAATAACTCCACAACTAACTTGCTGGTTCGATTTGGGGCAACTTGCGCCCGAATAATATTACTCGCCACGTTAAAGTCTTTCGCTAAACGATAAGTCACCGGCATCGGTACTCGATTTTTTGGGAAGGTTAAGGTTACTCGTTTTTTCATGATGATTCGCTATGCTGGGGTCTTTATGGTCAAGCTATCACTTTGACTGAAGATTGTCTTTGACTGACCTTAAAACTCTCAATCAACGCGGAAACTGTTACCTTAATAGGCAATAGGAAACGTAAATAAATGTAAACTAATCTGAAAATGACAAACAATTGGTCAGAAACCACTACCCTCAGCACGCGGATTCGGAATGTTTTAATTGCCTTCGCTGCGATTGCCATCAGTCTTACCGTTTTCTTAGGCTTACAAGCGGATACCCCGTCTCTATCGTTGGAAAGCCAAGCCGAAGAAGCCACCCCACTTGAAGTTGCCCTTAGTAACGATAAACCGACATTTCTAGAGTTTTATGCGAACTGGTGTACCAGTTGCCAAGCGATGGCAAAAGATATTGCCGAACTCAAACAGAAATATAGCGGGAATATTAACTTTGTCATGCTGAATGTGGATAACGATAAATGGTTGCCCGAGATGCTGGAATATAACGTGGATAGCATTCCTCACTTTGCCTTTCTTTCTAGAGAAGGCAGCGCGATCGCGTCAGTCATCGGAGAACAACCTCAGTCCGTTTTAGACACCAATTTACAGGCTTTAGCAGCAGATGAGAATCTTCCTTATGCCAGTAAACAAGGGCAGCGATCGCGCGTGGGATCGCCAAAACCCCCTCAAAACAGTAATGCTGAGGTTCAACCTCGCAGTCATGCCCGCTAACTTCTCTATCCCAAGAATTAATTTTTTGTGAGGACTCTTTACAAAACGCAATCTATTGTTTATATTATTAATCAGCAGTCAATAGGCTGCTATTTTCTTAAAACACAAGTCGTGTTGAAAGCAATCATATAACTATGACAACCACCTTACAGCAACAACAAAGCCAGAATCTCTGGGAACGGTTTTGCC
>JAVLCL010000339.1:0-4062 GCA_031580825.1 Halothece sp. Uz-M2-17 | reverse complement strand
ATCAAATGCTAACTCTGCATAACAGAGGTCATGAACCAGTAAAATCGAGTAATGACGCGCAAACGCCACAATTTCCTCGAAAAACTCTCTGGGGGCAACCGCCGTGGTGGGATTACTGGGATAATTGAAATACAGCATCTTCGCCTGCTGCGCCACATCCTCTGGAATCTTAGAAAGATCAATCACCCAGTCTTGTTCCGGTGTCAGCGTCATCTGATGCAATTTCCCACCCGCAATCAGGGGTCCGCGAAAATGGGCGGGATAAGCGGGAGAGGGAACTAACACCACATCCCCAGGGTTAATATAAGCTAGAGCCAGATGGGTTAAGCCTTCTTTTGACCCAATCAGCGGTAACGCTTCACTGTCTGGCGATAAATTTACCCCATACCGGCGATGATACCACCGCGCGATCGCGCTGCGGAAATTCCCTGTCCCTTCAAACGGCGGATAACCATGATTTTCAGGCACACTCAAGGCTTTAGTTGCTGCATCAATGACCGGTTGCGGGGCAAAACCATCGGGGTTTCCCATTCCCAAATCAATTAAATCTAAGCCTTGTTCTCTGGCTCTTGCTTTTAACTCATCTAAACGAGCAAAAACGTAGGGGGGAAGGGCGTTTAAGCGGTCAGCAGGGGTAAATTCAAATCCCATCGTGTTCTCAATTGTTTCTTCTGTTAACTCTCTTGGTTCACAGCCACGACCTTAGGATTTGCACTAACAGTGGTGGATACCATTGCAGCCACTAATTCTGTGGGTTCAACCGTAAACGGCAAACGATGAATATCAGAATCAGGCGCACAAGCAATTTCAGCAACTTGCCGTAACTGTGCCAAGGTGACGTTTTCTAATCCTAAATCTTCAAGGTTCTTTGGTAAACCGATTTCAGAATAAAATTGTAATAATTGTTGTCGTGCCGAGGCAGCGAGTTGATTATCTTCGACCATTTCTTCTAAGCGCAACTGTACTAAAATGCCATAGGCGACTTTTTCGCCATGTAAGATATCGTGAGTGGCTGCAAGGTGGGTTAACCCATTGTGAATCGCGTGGGCTGCGACAGTGCGACAATTTGCACCGCCTAACCCCCCAATAACCCCAGGCAGTAAAACGGTTGCATCTACAATTTCTTGCCAAACGTCTCCACCGGGGTTTTCCAGTGCTTCCGCAGATTTTTGTAATAAGATATCTCGTAAGACTCGCGCTTGTTGTACCGCAGCGATGGTTAAACTCGCATTAGAATCGCCACTGCTGACACTGGCTTCATACCATTTCGCTAAGGCATCTCCAATTCCAGCAATTAGGGTTCGTTTGGGTGCGGTAGCGACTAAATCATAATCGAGAATCAATAAGTTTGGCGCATGAGGAAGGGGAACATCATATTGAAACGCCCCGGCTGCGGTGTAAATGTTGGAAAGGGCTGTCCAAGCAGCACAAGTCGCGCCTGATGTGGGAATCGTTACGATGGGTAAGTCACATTGATAAGCCACTAATTTTGCCATATCTAGCGCTTTTCCGCCTCCAACACCAATGATGAGATCCGCTTGATGGGTGGCAACTTGTTCTTGTAATTTTTGCTGCGATTCCTCACAAGAATCTGGATAGTGAGAGGCACTAATGGCTGTTAAATCATAATTTTGCAAGACGGGATTGAGAAAGGGTTGAACCAGATTTAGTGCGCGATCGCCACCGATAATTAACGGGCGTTTCCCTAGTTGGGCGATGTTTGTCCCTGATTGCGCGATCGCGCCTTTTCCTCGGATCACTTGCGCCGGTGAGACTTGTAATGTAACAACAGAAGACGTTGAAACTTGAGTTTGCTGCTTCATGAAAATACTTTCAGAACTAACACTATTAACGAGCTTAACGAAAAATCAGTCTGGAGTCTTCTACAAATCAGGGGATTTGACGGACTGACAGGTTTGAGCATCAATCTTAGCGAACGCGCGATTGAGCCAACCTTAAATCAATTGGAAATTTATCTATAGCAATCAGCAATGATTCATGAGAAATTTTTGGGGCAAATTGCCTTAAACCAGAATTGCTCTCTCACAACTGATTCCTAACTGCTATATTACCCCCGAGAAAGGGTTTTGAAGATTTCATCTAATTCCCCTTGATAATACTCGGCTGTAGAAGGTTGGGTACTCAAGGTGGGGAAATTGAGATCAAGGGCTGGATTCCGTCTGCGATCGCGCCATTGTTCTCTTCTCACAACCACGCGCTGGCGTGTCCAATCAATTCCTTGTAACCACGGATTTAAAGTAGAAGGAACTTTTTGCGTTAAACGAAAGGATAATTTTGGAGTTGATAAAAATTGTGCGTATTCTGGCGTGAGAAAGGGTTGATATCGTTTGGCTTGATAACTCTCCTGTTTGAGAAATGCTAGCGTTATACTACGAATCCAACTGCGCAGCGGTTCGGCTTCTCTTCCCATCAATTCTGGAACGAGGGTGCTTTTTCCCATGGGACTGTGAATGTTGCTAATATCGGTGATACTCATGTGGGTTGCACCAATCGCAGTCAGAAAATACTTCTCTCCAGACAGTTGTTGAAAAGGTTTCAGTTGATTGGTGAGTGTAGGAGTGATTGCGTCTTCGCTACTGCTAAAAATAACCGTGGGAATAGCAATCTTTTCTAGTCCTGTTTTTCCGAATAAATGGCTGGTCATGGGATTGAGCGCGATCGCGCGTTTGACCCGTTCATCTCGTAAACTTAGGGTACTATTCGGTAATTTTGCTCCTGCACATTGTAACCAGTCTGCAGGTGATCGTCCAAGAGGCGTTACATTGCGACAAAACTGACGCACGGCTTTTAAGTCTAATTCTCCTCCTGCTAAGGCTAAGGCTGTATAACCGCCAAGAGAATGACCAATAACCGTGACATTCTCGGTATTAAATTGATTGCGTAAAACGCGAGAATAGTCGTTGAGGTCATTTAATTCATTCAAAAGAAACGTAATATCTTGCGGGCGATCGAGCAACTCTTCTGGGGAAAGTAATGCTGCGGGATTAATCGTAAACTCGCTATCAGAAAGGCGTTCAATATTACTTCCGGGATGTTCTAAGGCGACAACTGTGTAACCATGAGACGCTAAATGTCGGGCGAGATAAAGCAGAAAACGGCGGTTGGCTGCATAACCATGAGAGAGGATGACTAGCTGACCTTGTTTGGCTTCTGGAATGTAAAAATCAGCTAAGATTGCGCGATCGCGCACTTGATCCCGAAAAATCAAACTCCGTTCCCGAAACTCATAATTTCCCGCAGCACTGGGATCAAAATCAGGGCGAAACGACGAGTGAGATTCGACTTTTAATTCTTGAGCCAGAATTGGGGCTAATAATTTACTCTGGAGATAAGAGAGATTAACTTGCACTCCCAGCGCGATCGCTGCTGTTGCGTCAACGGTTAAAGTCTCTTCCGGATAAGCCGAAATAAAATCAAGAACACTTAAGCCATTTCCCTCTCGTAACGCCAAATATACCCCTACCATTAACTCTTCAAACTCCGCTTCTGGTAATGCGGTTTGCAACTGTTCAATCAGTGGTTCCAGTTGTGGTGAAGTCAGCGTTCCGAATAAAAAGCGATCTACGACTTTTTCGTCAAATTCTAGGCGACGAGTTAACAAGTTTTGTACATCTCTGGTCAGGATCGGTTTTAATAGTTTGAGAGATTCTGGAACTTGTCCGGTTCTCCCATATCGTTCTAAATCTCGCACCTGAATTTCACGTTCTAACGGACCAATGCGAATTTTAATTTGTTGCGCTGCATCCGCATTTCCCATAACGAATAGAGAAGCTAATCCCATCATTGATGCAATGATCTTCTTGGCAAGCCATCCCTGAGTTATTTTCACGCCTCACACCTCCCCCATAGTTTCCTCTATTTTAAAGGAGAGATTAAAGCGTATTCGGATCAATGCCCATCTCACGGAGTTTTGCAGCCAGTTTGATATTTTCCGCTTGGGCTTGTTGGGCTTCTGCTTGGGCTTGCTGGGCTTCTGCTTGGGCTTGTATTGCAATTTCTCCCCGTGTGGGTAAAATATTGCCCTCTGCATCCGCCCATCGG
>JAVLCL010000338.1:0-4064 GCA_031580825.1 Halothece sp. Uz-M2-17 | reverse complement strand
CTTTATCCACGTGCTTAGCAACTTCGAGGGCAATTTTCATCCCATTATGGTGAACATCAGCAACCAGAGGAACCGGTTGATAAGTTTCTTGCAGACGAGTTTTGATATCTGCTAAAGCCCTAGCATGAGCCATACTGGGAACGGTAACGCGGACAATTTCGCAGCCAATTTCGTGCAGACGACGAATTCCATTAACTGACCCTTCGATGTCGAGGGTGTCTTCGTTAATCATAGATTGGACGACAACGGGATGTCCGCCACCAATGGTGACATCCCCAACTGGCACAGGGCGAGTTTTACGGCGATGAATGGTTGTATCAAAAGCAGGAGTGGTTTGCGGGTTAGATAGGGTTTGCATAATTCTAGGGTTTTATGGTTTCAAGATATAAGATTAAATCAACTCTATACTGAGTTTATTAATGAGACGTTCAATGTCAAAATGTTGACTCATTAAATCTTGGATGAACCGGACTTTGATCGGTTCTTGAATCCGAACTTGTTTAAATGTCCGTTCTGCAACTTCTACTGTCGTTAGGGTATCAAACTCAACAGCAAGAATTGGAATCTCTAGGGTTTCTGCACGAGCCAGAATAAAGTCTTGTGGGGGAACATGACCCGTTAAGATTAAACAGTGTGCTGAAGTTTCGAGAGCAGCCAGTTGTAAGTCGCTGCGATCGCCGCCCGTGACAACAGCTAAGTTTTTCCCTTTACGAAAATATTTCAATGCAGAGTTAACATTCATTGCGCCAATGGTTAAGCGTTCTACCATTAAGTCCAATCGATCGCGCCGACAAAGAACTTTTGCTGACAACTGTTTTGTCAGTTCTCGAACGCTGACACTATGAAGTAAGGCACTTTGAGGTAACATGCCAAATACTGGTATGCCTTGCTTTTCTAAAAAAGGTTTCACTTCATCACTAATTTCTGTTTCTGCTTCTGGGGGAATGTCATTAATGACAACTCCAATGAGAGCATCTCCCAATTGCTTTTGTGCTGCTAAAACCTGATCTAAAACCAGTAAAGAATGGTAGCGAACCACCAGCAAAATCGGGGCGTTTAAGGTTTCCGACATTTGCTGGGTCGAAAGACTAAATAAACTGCCTTCAGCAAGAGTAGGAGGGGCTTCAATAAAGCGTAGCTCAGTCTCAAAACTGTCAATATGATTTTTTAGAGCTAGGGAATAATTTCCGATTTCATGGGTTTTCGTTCTCTCGGCAATCACAGATCGGGATAAATGAATGAGGGGAGTTCCCACCTGTTCCTGCGGTAACTGTAACGCTTTAGCAACAAACTGCACGTCATCCTCGACGGTTTCGGTTTGTTCTTGATGCAAATAACTTCCCACTGGCTTACTATAGCTGAGGGTCAAGCGTTTATTCTGTAATTGATGGGCAAGTCCGAGAATCGTTGCTGACTTCCCACTATACGCTTCTACTGAAGCAATGATCAGAGACTTGGCAGTTTTTGCCACACCCACTACTCCTTAGTCACTAATATAAATTGGTCAAGAAATGTTCTCAATGAACACCTTCTTCGTTCAAGATATCCGTTTCAATAGGATTGTAACAAACCGACTTCTCCCACCTTAAATAACTTGACCACTGCTCTCGGAAGTGATCAGGGTAAAGCCAGAAATTGATCTCATCTAATGAGCTTAAGGTTGTACAAATCTTGTATCAACAAATTAGGTGATAACTAGAAGCTAATGGAGCTAAGCGGACTCGAACCGCTGACCCCCTCAATGCCATTGAGGTGCTCTACCAACTGAGCTATAGCCCCGAGTGCATATGTAATCATCTCTTGATTGAGTTCGTTTTGTCAAGGGTCTATTTTTATCCGAACCATGGATCAACCGAGATAACCGAGACAACTTCCCATCATAAAGTAGGAAACCATGATCGCAGCAGCAGCAAGGGCAACCAATGCCCCCGCAAACATTAAAGAAAACTCTTGGTATTGAAATGAAGATTGCATCAGGTGCAATGACCAAGCAACGAGGGCAACATCAAAAATGAGAATAAATAACAACATATTTAACAAAATGTAACATTTTGTCTCCATCTTAATACATAAATTACGAGTTTTGCCCGCTGCGATGTAACTTTATGTTGATGAATGTTAACTTGTGCGAACTGGAACCCCTTGTTCTCGCAAATATTGTTTAATTTCGGTCACCGTTAGTTGTCCATAATGGAGTAAAGATGCGAGGAGAGCAGCTTCTGCTTTCCCCTCTGTAAAGGCTTCACAGATATGATGAACGGTTCCTGCCCCACCAGAGGCGACCACAGGAATAGTTACCACTTCACTGATTTGGCGCGTCAGTTGGAGATCATACCCTGCTTGTGTCCCATCAGCATCCATGCTAGTTACTAAGAGTTCTCCTGCACCCCGTTGTTCCATTTCTTTTGCCCACGCGATCGCGTCAAGACCTGTATTTTCTCGTCCTCCCCGTACATAAACATCCCAACCCGGATTGTCTGGATTTTCTCGACGACGGGCATCAATGGCAACAACAATGGATTGTTTTCCCACGCGATCGCTGGCTTCGTTAATCAAGTCAGGATTGCGAACTGCCCCCGAATTAATGCTGACTTTATCGGCACCTGCTCTTAACAACTTTTTAATATGTTCTAAGGATTGAATCCCCCCACCAACGGTTAAGGGGATAAACACTTGTTCGGCAGTCCGCTGTACCACATCCAGAATCGTATCTCGTTCTTCATGGGTGGCGGTAATATCTAAAAAGACTAATTCGTCCGCCCCTGCTGCGTCATATCTTTGGGCTAATTCCACCGGATCTCCTGCATCACGAAGATTAATAAAATTCACCCCTTTCACGACACGCCCAGCGTTCACATCAAGACAAGGTAAAATGCGTTTAGCTAAAACCATTACAGTTCTTCCAATCACTGCTCAATTATTATGGCGATAAAACGTTCCTCTGACAAAGGAAAATCAACTCAGGACGCTTCTTCCCAACGGAAACCACGGAATGAGTTATTACAGAGTAACCCCACCCCAGAGGAAACGAGTAGTAACGAAGATAATCTTCGTCCACAACGCCTTGCTGATTATATCGGACAAAAAGATTTAAAAGCTGTCCTTAGCATCGCGATTCAAGCAGCAAAACAACGGGGGGAAGCCATGGATCATCTGCTGCTCTATGGACCGCCGGGTTTAGGAAAAACTACCATCTCTTTGATTTTAGCAACGGAAATGGATGTGGCGTGTAAAATTACTGCTGCACCGGCTTTAGAACGTCCTCGCGATATTACTGGTTTATTGGTGAATCTGAATCCGGGGGATGTGTTGTTTATTGATGAAATCCATCGTTTAAATCGGATTACAGAAGAGTTGCTGTATCCGGCGATGGAAGATGGACGATTGGATATTACAGTTGGGAAAGGACAAAGTGCGAAAACTCGTAGTATTCCCCTTGCGCCATTTACGCTGGTTGGGGCGACAACACGGGTGGGATCGTTAACTTCTCCTTTGCGCGATCGGTTTGGGATGGTGCAGCGATTACAGTTTTATCAGTTAGATGAATTGACTGAAATTGTTACTCGTACTGCACAGGTTTTGGAAACAGACATTATAGAAGCAGGGGCGAGTGAAATTGCAGCGCGATCGCGCGGTACCCCTCGCATTGCCAATCGTCTCTTAAAGCGGGTGCGAGATTATGCCCAAGTGAAGGAATTGGGAGCCATTAGCCAAGATGTTGCCGAAGAAGCTCTAGAGTTGTTTCAAGTGGATAAAATGGGCTTAGATTGGACGGATCGCTTGATTTTGAATACCATGATTGAGCAGTTTCATGGGGGTCCGGTTGGTCTAGACGCGATCGCTGCTGCAACTGGAGAAGATCGCTTGACTATTGAAGATGTTTACGAACCTTATTTATTACAAATTGGTTTTGTTCAACGTACGCCCCGAGGGAGAATGGTGACTGAAAAAGCAATGACACATTTAGGATATTGAGACTCAAAGGGAGTTGTCTGTTGTCATTGGCTTAACTCAATAGTTACTAATTTTGTAGACATATATCTACTCAAGCTTTATAGAGTCTT
>JAVLCL010000337.1:2933-4100 GCA_031580825.1 Halothece sp. Uz-M2-17 | reverse complement strand
AAGAATTTCTCATACTATTCAATGAGTTAGTCAGACCACTCGCAACTGGCATCAGTCGAATGGAAGCTAGAGCAAAGATGCTAAGCGTTGATGTGAGGTTATTAGTATTATTGCCAGCGATCAAAACTGTAATGAGGGTAAAAAGGACAAGGAAAGTAATCAGAAAGGCTTCAATTACAAATCGAGGGAGATTAGAATAGCTCAGGGCAAGTGCCATTGAGGTGGAATATTCTTTAGCGGAATTTTCCAGTCGCTTTTGGAAGTAAGATTCACAACCAATGACCCGATTTTCTTTGAGACCGGCTAAGCCTTCGTTAATTGTCCGAATCATTTCAGAGCGAGAAACTGAGGATTGTTTTCCCCATGCGGTGAGTCTGTGCTTGAGTTTTTGGAATAGTAAAAGCGCGATCGTCATTAAACCGGCAATCACAAGACAAGCGGAAGCATTTCTTGTAATTAAAAAGATGACGAGGGCTGTTGTCACCAACAAATTGGAAGTAAAGGTCAGTAAAGGCATCATAAAACCATTACAAAACTTTTGCGTTTCATCAACAATATTTTGAACAATAAAAGCACTATTTCTTTGGAGATGAAAGGCGTAGGGAGCATTCAGATAAATCTTCATTAATCTTGATGCTAAAATTTGCTGTTGATTAAATCCAAATTGAAAGATCCATTGTTGAGCGCGAAAGGCTAAGTAGGCTTTAACATAAAAAATAACAATCAAAATACTGCTAATAATTGCAACTAACTGCTGTTCTGATGTTAAATTGAGGAAATTATAAAGCCGACTTAGTAGTTGATAGTCAGTGATTTGATTCGGATGAGTGACAATTGATACAAAAGAACCAACCAGACCAATGCCAATCAGTTCTAATAAGGAAGTTAAGAAAAACAAGCCTACCATTCCGACTAAAATGAGCTTGCGTTCTCTCAAAATATGGAAAAACTGAGAAATAAATGTTGACATTATATCGTCTCTGTGAATTAATTATTTTCAACTAAGATGATATTGATTCCCGAAAAACTAAATTGAGAAATGACACTAAACTGATTCGAGATTTTACGATTTAACAACGCTTGATCTTCTTGGGAAAACCCTTTATTGGCATAATTAAGCATCAACCAAATTCGTGATTTTGTCGTTGTTAAAGATTGAAATTCTGG
>JAVLCL010000337.1:1495-2923 GCA_031580825.1 Halothece sp. Uz-M2-17 | reverse complement strand
GATTCAGTTGATTGACCAGAGCATTGAGATCTGACTCATCCGGATAACTATCAATATCTTCAATTAAATAGATGGGAGAATTACCCTGATAGTAATAATCAGAGGCAAGTTGAGAATAAGGAGGGAAAAGAGCTAAAGCATCATTGGGTTTTTCATAGGTGTTGACAACTTGAAAAGCACTACGCCAATCTTCATTTGTATCAGTGTTATAGTAATACCAAATTGAACCAACGATTGTAAAAAAGTAAATTGAAATTAATACTGAAGCAACTTGTTTTTTCCACTGCCAGATCTGCACAAGTCCCAGTGCAAAGAGAATAAAAAGATAGGGAGCCAAAAAAAGAGAATAACGCGGAACGCCCCACAACATCGGCGCAATGAATTTACAGGAAAAGTAAAGAACGATTAAAGTTAACAGACCCCAGAGGATAATCCATCGCTTATGAATCAGGGAATAATTGGCAACAAAAGCAGTAATGATGAGAGCGATTAACCCTATGGCATACAAATTAAAAAGATGTTCATAGAACCAAGATAAACTAGGAACGGGTGCTTCTAGGGGCCATACGCTAAGTCTTGTGATCCCGCCAATAAAAGACATCAAAGTCAGTTCCATATTTGCCATTTGTTTCCTTTCGGCAAAGTCAAGAAGAGGCGCGATCGCGGGATAGAAACTGAAGAAAAATATACTACCAATTAATACCCCAGAAATCCCAACAGCAACTGTTTGTTTAGGTCGTTGTTTGAGCTTGACTTTTCCGAATCCATCCCAGCCTAAAATAATTAGATCCGGCATTAACAAAAGAATATTAATGGGGGTGGTGAGTATCGCCAGTACCCTCAGAATCATCCAAAAGATAATAAACTTTCGTTTTCGATTGAGAAGATAATCGACAAGAGCTAATGTACCGGCTAAGCCAATAAAAACGCTTAACATATACATTCTCACTTCTTGCGAGTGAAAAATGGCGATCGGTGATAGCGTGAGAAAAAGGGCAGCGATTAATCCAATTGTTGGATCAAATAGTTTGCTTCCTAGTCGGTATAACAAAAAAACACTGAGCACACCGAACGCGACAGAAGGTAGTCTGAGCCAAAATTCACTTTCTCCGAAATACATCCAAACGTTTAAGAGCAGAAAATATAAAATTCGAGTCACAAAGAATTGTCCTTCTCCAATTTTTTTCACATCTCTTAAGCTGGCTAGCTCGTCTCCCCAAAGGCTTTCTTCTCCTAGTTGATAGAGTCGTAAAATCGTAGATACAACTAGAATTGCTCCTAGCATTAAGTAGGCTTTATTTTTGAATAAAGCATTATGATTACGCCAAAAATAGAATTGGTTGATCGTTAAAAGCATGGCTTTGCAAGGAAATATTGAATTAAAAATTATCAGTTTCGTTGCTTGCGAATAATATTGCGAATTCTGTA
>JAVLCL010000337.1:0-1485 GCA_031580825.1 Halothece sp. Uz-M2-17 | reverse complement strand
TGGGGCGTTTTTGAGATTCGTGATAGGTTCGGGTGACCAACTCAGCCAGTAAGCCAAAACATAACATTTGTAGTCCGGCTAAGAAGAGAACTGCAGCTAACAGTAATAAGGGACGATTGCCAATCGCTTGCTGTGCAATAAACCTTAAATAAACCAGATATAGACTTAACGCTACCCCCAGAAAAATTGAGAGAAAGCCTAAAGAACCAAAGGCGTGCATGGGTTTGGTTAAAAAGGTTTTCATAAATAAAATCGTAATCAAGTCCATTAAGACGCGAAAAGTACGCATAAGACCATATTTACTACGACCAGAATATCGACGATGATGTTGAACTGGAATTTCTACTATCTTTGCGCCTTCGATGAAAGCCAAGGCGGGTAAAAAGCGATGCAGTTCACCATAAAGATGAATATCTTTCACCAGTTCTGAGCGATAGGCTTTAAGAGAGCAACCGTAGTCATGAAGGCGGACTCCTGTCACCCGCCCAATTAACCAATTGGCAATTTTAGAGGGTAACAGTCGAGTTAAAGCAGCATCTTGTCGATGTTTTCTCCATCCGCTGACGAGATCGTAACCTTCTTCTAGCTTGGCGAGTAAGTTCGGAATATCAGCGGGGTCATTTTGCAAGTCACCATCGAGAGTAACGATAATGTCACCTTGAGCGTAGTTAAACCCTGCTGCCATGGCTGCGGTTTGACCGTAGTTACGACGTAAAATGATCGCTTGTAAATCATCCCGTATAAGAGCTTCTTGTCCTAGGAGGTCGGTAGAACCATCGGTTGAGCCATCATCAATACAAATGATTTCATAACTACGATCTGCATTTTGCAAACTTGATGCAATTAACTCCAGTAAGCGAGATAAGTTTTGTACTTCATTATGGATAGGGACAATGATCGACACTTGTAGCTGCTGGGAGTGGGAATTAACAGCGCTAGCAGTTGGAATTGAAGCGGATCCCCTGTTGAGACTCGATTCCATAGCAATTTCAACCTGAATTATTTAGAAGATGTTGGAAGGTTTTAAAGTAGGTGTTTGATTGAGCAATGATGAAGCAGAGACATGCTATGACAGGTCTCAACAAGATCACCCAACAAGTGATTAGGATTAATTTGATGAATAGTGACTCTAATTCTGATTAACCCGATCTTTGAGTGCACTCATCGGTGTCTTCTCAAATGATCTTCGATCCGAAATGACCCTGAAATGCTTTCATGAGGTGCATTTTTAAGACCGGCTTAAGTTATTTTTTTTGGTGTGTCGTTTCTCTAAAGTTTAGAGATATTTGTTATTTGCTTAGAGTATGTCATATCTCATGTGTTATGTCAAATTCTTTCTCCTAGTTTTGGCAAAGATAAAATCAAAGTTGTAAATAGGGTCTGCTGAAAAAGTCCAATTGTCGGTTTGCAAGGCAAGAGTCAATTTGCCCCAGGCAATCGTGAAGAAGGAAGGTAGGAAAAGACAGAAGTTTTCTGCCTTGATCG
>JAVLCL010000336.1:3519-4106 GCA_031580825.1 Halothece sp. Uz-M2-17 | reverse complement strand
GCCATCCCCAGTCTGTACAAACGCCATCTAAAGGGACATCCCAAGGATCAGCAGGGACTTGTGAAATCATCATGTCATCAAAGACAATCCCTAACTTAGGAATCGCTCGCCATTGCGATTGTTCAAACAAGCGATCATAAAACCCACCCCCATAACCTAAACGATAGCCACGGGGATCACACGCTACGGCTGGCACTAAAATTAAATCGACGTTGTCTGGAGAACATAACGGCGCATCGGGAACCGGTTCACGAATCCCAAACGTTCCCTCCACGAGCGGATCTCCCCACTCCCAAAAATGCCAACTCAGTTCATTGCCAACACAACGAGGAACGCCCCAAAAATAGTCATTTAACTGAAAAAGCGGGTCAAGATTGGGTTCTTGACGGAAATGGAAATAACTGAGAATTGTTCCCCCTCTAGTGATGGCAGGTGCATGATCCAGATAAAGACGGATTTGCTCACATAACGCGGAACTTTTAGCCACCCATTCCGACTGAGAGAGGGCTTGCCGAGTTTTCAGTAACTCCTTGCGCAGTTTTTTCTTATCTACCATTCAGCAAAACTCCTTGCGATCAGAAAAATTA
>JAVLCL010000336.1:0-3509 GCA_031580825.1 Halothece sp. Uz-M2-17 | reverse complement strand
AGAAAAAACCCTGCCATGTTATAAATGTAAAGGTTCGTTAAGAAAACGCATCTAAACCAAATTAATTGATCAAAAGAACAACCTTCAGTGATATTAGTTTGCAACTTGAGATGAGTTTCAGTAACTGAATGATACGACCCTGACTAACCCAACAGAGATTACATACAAATTTCATGACCAACACGATATCGAAAACAAGCCAAGATATACCACAGCCAAAACTCAATTCTGAGATGCGACTGCGAGACATCGTTAAAACCCTTCCCAAAGAGTGTTTTCAAAAAAATCCCCGTCGCGCTTGGTTATCTGCTTTGATGAGCGTTGTTGCAGTAGGAGTGGGCTATGGTGCAATTATTTATTCTCCTTGGTTTCTCCTTCCTTTAGCTTGGATCTTTACAGGAACTGCTTTAACAGGATGGTTTGTCATTGCCCATGACTGTGGACATCGCTCTTTTGCTAAAAAACCTTGGGTTAATGATGTCGTGGGTCATCTTTTCTTACTTCCTCTAATTTATCCTTTCCATAGCTGGCGTGTCCTCCACAACATCCATCACCAACACACCAATAAATTAATGGTAGATAATGCCTGGCATCCTTGGTTTATAGAAGAATATGAAGAAGCCTCTCCCGTACTCCGCTTCATAACCAGCCTCATTCATGGACGGTTTTGGTGGTTAGGTTCAATCATGCATTGGGGACGCTACCACTTTAATCCCGCTTTGGTGGTTCCTCGCGAACAGAAGAAAGTCCAGTTATCCATTGCCATTACTGCAAGTTTCGCCCTCATTTTCTTTCCCACCTTGTTTTTAACAACAGGGGTTTGGGGCGTAATTAAGTTTTGGTTAATGCCTTGGCTAGTTTATCACTTCTGGATGAGCACCTTTACGTTAGTGCATCATACCGATACAGACATCCAATTTCGTCCTGAAAGCACTTGGAATGAAGTAGAAGCCCAGTTAAGTGGAACCGTTCATTGTACTTATCCGCGTTGGGTAGAATTCCTCTGTCATGACATCAATGTCCATATTCCCCACCATCTTTCTGTTGGTATCCCTGCTTATAATCTACGCTTAGCTCACAAAAGTCTCAAGGAAAACTGGGGGGCGTATTTAAAAGAACGAGAGTTTTCCTGGGGCATGATGAAAGAAATTGTGGATCACTGTCATCTTTATGATCCAGACGTGGCTTATATCTCTTATCAACAGAAGCAAAGCAAGATCTAATTCTAACTTGATTAAGGTTGACTGAATTCCCCCATTCCTATAGAGGTTGGGGGAAATCTAGAAAATCATTCCGATAAAAATCTCACTAACGCTTCTAACTTATCCCAAGCAGCCCCACTACTTAAAATGTCTTTCGCTTTGCGAATACCCGCTTCGTGCGCCCCTAGGGGGACAACCCCTGCCACTTGCAAGGCGAGTGACGCATTTAAAGCAACAACGTCTTGCTGAGCGATACTCCCTTTACCCTGTAGGACTTTCGTTAAAATGGCTTGGTTTTCTGCCAATTCTCCCCCCTTTAAGGCTGCTGTTGGTACGGAATTCAATCCTAGATCTTTGGGTTGAATGCTGGTGACTTCTACTTCTTTATGATTCAGAATTGCCAAATCTGTGGGGGCTGCTAACCCTGCTTCATCTAATTTTTCCCTCCCATAAAGCACGATCGCGCGTTCCATTCCCAACAACTGAAAGGCTTGAGCCACGGTATCAATTAACTTGCCATCAAACACGCCCATCACTTGTGCGGTGGGACGTAACGGGTTCACTAACGGACCAAGTAAATTAAAAATGGTTCGGACTTTTAGGGTCTTCCGTAAGGGAACAACACTTTTCATCGCCGGATGCCAACCCGGAGCAAACAGAAAGGTAATTCCCACCGCTTCTAGAGCTTGTTGAGTCGTTTCAATGGAACTGGTGAGATTAATCCCTAACGCCTCTAAGACATCCGCAGACCCCACCTTACTCGATGCGGAACGATTGCCATGTTTTGCCACTTTCACCCCTGCTGCAGCGACAACAAACGCCACTGCTGTTGAAATATTAAAGGTTGATGCCCCATCACCTCCGGTTCCACAAGTATCAATCACCGGTTCAGAATAGCTTAGGGGATTTTGTTGCAAAGACTGCTGTTGTAAAACTTGAGCCATCCCAGCAAGTTCAGTGGGGGAGACTCCCTTGGCTTGAATCGCAGCTAAAATCGCACCAGATAAAACAGGCGGAATTTCCTCCTCAAGCCACCCCCTCATCAGAGTTGCCGACTGTTCTTGGGAGAGGGATTGTTGATCGAGAAGTTGTTGGAGTAGGGTTGACCAATCAGCGGTGAAAGTCATAGGTTTATTGCACTTAGAACCAGAGATTAATATCATTTTGGACTTTCGTTGTTCAGACGACAAGCGTTTCTGCTCTCGCCTTCCTTTCCGAAAGCGTAAAGAAATATTAAGATGAAGACAAGACGAGTATTGAATTAGTGATAAAAATGCGAACTCTTATTAAATTTAGTGTGATAATCAGCGCGATCGCGCTCTTTTTTGTGTCTTCTCCTGTTTTAGCAGCCA
The DNA here is from genome assembly GCA_031580825.1 of Halothece sp. Uz-M2-17. Classification (GTDB taxonomy): domain Bacteria; phylum Cyanobacteriota; class Cyanobacteriia; order Cyanobacteriales; family Rubidibacteraceae; genus Halothece. The sequence continues at coordinate 955 of JAVLCL010000336.1, read as the reverse complement.
CCCCGAGAGCCGTTCGTTCGTTTGATGAAGCCGTGCAAGCGCAAACCCAAGATTTTTCGGGTCAAACCCTTATTGAAGCAGAATTTTATGATGAAGATTTAGAATCGGCTGATTTCCATGATGCAAACTTGGAAGGAGCGGTGTTCAATGGAGCAACCTTGCATAATGCAAACTGGCGTAATGTTAATTTTAGCAATGGCATTGCTTACCTCACTGACTTTACCGGAATTGATTTAACCAATGCGGTTCTCACCGAAGCCATGATGTTACGGTCAAAATTTGATGGCGCGATCGTGGAAGGGGCAGATTTTACCAATGCAGTGGTGGATCGCTTACAAGTCAAAAAGCTCTGTGAAAAAGCGTCTGGCATTAATCCTACAACCGGAGTATCAACTCGGGAATCTCTTGGTTGCCGTTAAACTCTGGTCTCCCATTTGCTGGTAACCTGACCTTCTTGGCACACGCTACCGTCAGATAATCCCCTAATTACGTTAGAGTAGAGGGTTAGTGGTTTGTATCGAGATTAAAACTAAGTAATAATCATTTACATTTAATATGACAGTCACCGCAGAAACTCCTCCCATTTCCAAAAAAGCACGACGTCGTGTTGTCTTTCCGTTTACTGCCATTATCGGTCAGGATGATATGAAATTAGCGTTATTGCTCAATGTCATCGATCCCAAAATTGGTGGGGTGATGATCATGGGCGATCGCGGAACGGGTAAATCAACCACCATCCGTGCTTTAGCTGATTTACTCCCCGAAATTGATATTGTTGCTGGCGATCCCTTTAATAGTCATCCCGATGATCCGGATTTAATGAGTGAAGAAGTCCGCAGCAAGTGGGAACAAGAAGAACCGCTAACTACTGTTAAGCATAAAGTTCCCATGATTGACCTTCCTTTGGGAGCGACAGAAGACCGAGTTTGTGGAACCATTGACATTGAAAAAGCAC
>JAVLCL010000335.1:0-4117 GCA_031580825.1 Halothece sp. Uz-M2-17 | reverse complement strand
GATGGTACTGGTTAGCCCATGATTTTTAAGGGTTTCACAGTAAAATTCGGCGTGTTCTTGAGCACAAGTAATAACCAGAGACACGCCAGAGTTATGAGCTTCCATCATAATATCGACGGCTTGCGGTTGCGTGAGACTGGGGACGGTTTGTAACAAGGTTTGTACCACATACTCCATCCCATTAAAATCATCATTATGGAGAAGTACCCGATACCGAGGGGCGGGTTTGCGAACTGTTTGATTTTTCTCGACGGTTTCAATAGCCGGTTTGTCTAGAACTTCAGTTGACACAGTTATCCTCCCGAATCATGTTACTAACATTACTATCAATCATCCATATTAACTTCTAGGGGAGAGGCTTGAGCTTCTACACTTTCTTCTGCATCAGAGGAAAAGACTTCTTCTGTTTCTGTTTCTGATGCTTCGGGTGCAACTTCAGATTTATTCACTTGTTTAATATCGATTTTCCAGCCTGTGAGATGAGCGCTGAGTCGCACATTTTGTCCATCTTTGCCAATAGCTAAACTTAGTTGATTTTCAGGAACAAAGACTTGAGCATGACGTTCTTCCGTATCCATTAAGACGACACGGTTGATCTGGGCGGGACTAAGGGCGTTTTTGATATAAATTTCGGGGTCAGGCGACCAACGGATAACATCAATTTTTTCCCCGCGCAGTTCATTCACTACGGCTTGAATCCGAGATCCACGCGCCCCAATGCAAGATCCCACCGGATCCACATCCCGATCAAGGGTATCTACTGCAATTTTGGTTCGCGATCCCACATTTCGAGAAGGGGGATTGGCTTCTCGCGCGATCGCGACAATTCTAACGACTTCATCTTGAATTTCTGGAACTTCATTTTCAAATAGATAGGCAACTAACCCCGCAGAAGCCCGAGAAACAACTAACTGAGGTCCGCGTCCGACTCCTTCGCGAACTTGTTTCAAATAAACCCGAAAGGTGGCATTGGCACGATAATTGTCGTTCGGAAGTTGTTCTCGTCGGGGTAATTCTGCTTCCACTTCTGGGCGACCATAGCCACTGGTAACTGCCATAATGACAGATTGACGTTCAAAGCGAATCACTCGCGCTTGCAAGACGGTTTCTTCTAAGTCTTGGAACTCCTCTTGAATCATCTTGCGTTCTTGATCGCGCAGTTTCTGCATCAGCACTTGTTTCGTCTGAATGGCAGCCATGCGACCAAATTCTTTTTGCTGCGGGGTCACATCGAGAACGACACTATCCCCAAGTTCAGCTTCATCAGCAACTTCTTGCACTTCTTTTAAGCCAATTTGATGATCAGAATTTTCGACTTCTTTCACAATTTCTTTCGTAGCCAGTACCATGAAGCCCTCTTCTTCTACATCGAGTTGCACTTCAAAATTATCAAAATAATCATCACCAAATTGATCGCGATCGAGGGTGCGCGATCGGCGATACCGTTCATATCCTTTTAATAAGGCTTCTTGCAGAGCAGCTTTGACGGCACTCGGCGGTAAGTTATGGCTCTCACTAATTTCTTCAATCATTCTCCCTAAACCGGGTAAGCTAACAATTGCCATATATTTAATCTCCTATTTTGTTATTTGTTCTTTGTTTACCCACTCTCAGAATTCTTAAGACGGGGTATCGAGTTCAACGCGCAGGATAACCTCACGGGGAATTTTAATCAGTCGTCCTTTTTGATTGAGATAAACAGTGGTTTCGTCCCGGCGGTTGAGTGTTCCTTGCCATTGGGCTTTTCCTTTGTAGGGGGGGTCGGTACTGACTAAGACCGGAAAGCCTTTAAAGCTGACATATTCGCGATCGCGCGTCAGTTCTTCTGAGATCCCAGGACTGGATATTTCTAACACATACGCATCTGGAATCACCTCCGCCATATCCAGTTCGGCTTCTAAGGTTCGGCTCATTTGTTCACAGTCATTGAGGCTGGTGTCTTCTTCTGGATTACGTACTTCTAAGCGCAAGATCGGCGGACTTTCATTGGTTAAGAACGCCACTTCCACCACTTCTAAACCAAGGGTTTGCGCGATCGGGGTAGCGATTTCGGTGATTTTGGGAATCAAAGGATGTGTCATGATCCGACTTACAGACAATAAAAAAAGCGGGTGCAACCCACTTGTAAAAGACGACGGTGCTGTCGATGAGCCATTGATACAGAATTCGATGTTCCTAGATTGTTGGCTCTCGTTTAGTTTAACATTAAGCACAGATGTGCCTTAAGCAAGTCATTATGCACCTAATTTTATACTCTAAACCTGGTTGCCATCTCTGTGAGGGACTGCAAGAAAAGTTAGAACAAATCAATACTATTTCTTTTGACTTAGAAATTCGAGATATCACCACCCGAGACGATTGGTTTCAAGCCTATCAATATTCGATCCCAATCCTATGTGTAAAACGTGGCGATCAAGAAGACCCTGTACCTCGTCCCTCGCCTCGGGTTTCTGTAGAGCAGTTAACACGCTTATTGCAAGCCTATTCATCTTAAATCAAATCCGTCGCCTATACTTACGTGCTCCGTCTAAGAAAAGTGGATCAAGAAGTTAGTCATTTCAGGATGAGGAGTGGTGTACCATACAAGGTACTGCTATACAGCAATTTCCATACGATGGCTAAACAGCAAATCAACTTCCGGATCGATCCCGTATTATTACAGAAGATAAAAGATCGCGCCCAGCAAGAAGGAGTGAGTTACACCCAGTGGATTATAAACGCTTGTTTATCACAATTAGCAGATGACCCGAGGATTACGGTGGAAGAAGAGGAAGAAATTGATCCTTTTCATCCGACGGAGATTCATTATAGTGAAAGCAATATACAGTATAGTGGTACTGCTTTACAAGCCACTATACAAGATTGGGAACAAACGGAAAGCGAACATAATAAGATTGAAGATACACTTCCGAAAGCCCAACAGACAGTTTTCCAAGACGAACAATCTCTCCAAGATCAGATTAACCACCTGAGCAATCGCTTGCACTGGGAAAGTCAATATCGCCAGGCTCTAGAAACCCAAGTTTATTACCTTAAATCAATACTCGTTGAAAAAGTTGCTGCATTGGAGGCTAAAATCACCTTAATTGAGCAGCAATCTCAATCGAAAGACCCAGTGTGAGGATTCAAGTTTTTTAATCTTGCTCTTGCTCAGTAGCGCGATCGCTGCTGAGTTCTTTTTGCAATGTTGGCGGAGGTTGACTCGGTTCAAACAGATAACTGGTATGAGTTCCGTTCGGATATAAAAAGGTACAAACCACCGACACTTCAGGATTATATTTAACGATCATCTCTTGAATTCCCGCTTCTTTCCAATCACTGAGCATCAAAGGAATCAGACTAATCGGCTTGTACATTAATTGCCAGTCTTCTAAGGTTGTCCCTTCATTTTCCAACTGTCGTAATAAAACCAGTGTTCCTTTTTCTTGAAACTCACAGTAACGTTTGTAAGCCACTGCACCTAAATAGTCGGCATTGGCTTCAATAATGGCAAGTTGCTGTTGTTGTGATTCTAATTGCTCTGCCATACCCTTTTTCTAAATTTAGTTAACTTTTGGCGTTGGTTCCTTGCTACTTTCCGGAAGCTGGGAAAAATGAGAAGAGAACACTTCTAGACTTAAGTTCGTTTCTTCTCTATTTTGAGATAACTCTCGCTGTACTTTGCCTAAATACAAGGGTTTAGAAACCCCTTCTTCTGGATGAATCACCGTGCGCGCTCGAATCATCATTTGATTATTTCCTCCCCCTAAACGCCCGTAAGAATAGAGATCAGCACTTGCCTTACGCAAACTCGCTTCCACTTCCGACTCAGTGACAGTCGGGGGTAACTTAATCACCACTTGTGAGCCACCATTGTCATAAACGACCGAAAAGGGGACTGCCCCCGGAACATCGGTATAACTGAATAATCCTAACGATAAACCAAATAGTCCAGCAGTTAGAACGCCCATAAACCCAGTAATCCCTACTAAACGGAAGCGAAAACCCCATTTAAAAATAAAAGCGATCAGAGTGAATGCAAAGACAGCAACAGTAAGAATAGCTGACCACTTAATATAAACTGTAAAATCGGTGTTCATTATCGAAACTGAATAATTAATTGTCCATCCTCTATTAT
>JAVLCL010000334.1:3491-4120 GCA_031580825.1 Halothece sp. Uz-M2-17 | reverse complement strand
TGCCAAGTTACATTATTAATGATAAAAATTTGCTCATCATCCCTCTCTTGAGATTTTGCTAACTCAATCATTGCTTGAAAATGCTGTAATTGATTCGGAGTAATTAAACTCATCTATTCAACCTGAAATTAATTGTTCGTTTTGTTCATCAACTCTTCTCGTAAAACTCGACGAAGGTCACTTTCAGTAAGCGGTTTCTCTGGTGGGTTCTCAAGATGAGACTTTAAAGCAGAATTAATCAAGGTTTGATAACCGATTCCTTTAGCTTCTGCAAGTTCTCGAAAACTTTCTAAAATTTCGTCATCCAAATAGATTGTAATCCGTGTTTTTCCTTTTGATGAAATTGCAGCCCCACGTTTTCCTTGCGAAAAATCGTATTCATCTCTCATAAAATTTAACCTCCTGACTGGTTGCGCGACGAGCGGAAATCAATCGAAAAGTCTCACCACGCATTGCATAAACAACAACTAAAAGCACCCCTGAGTTACTCATTCCCAATGCAATGAAACGTTCTTCCTCCAATGAATCAGGATCAACGTCATGAATCGCAAGCGGATCAAAAAACACAAATTCTGCATCGGCAAAAGAAATGCCGTGTTTGCGCCAATTAATTTTTGCTTTTTTGGGAT
>JAVLCL010000334.1:0-3481 GCA_031580825.1 Halothece sp. Uz-M2-17 | reverse complement strand
TTTCTTTAATTGCCAGCAACTCCTGCCGGTAAAGTCTGACTGACTTTCGCAGGAATGAGAACTTTCTCCCCTTGACGATAGCCCACAAAGCGCACATAAACCGTTTCCCCTTCTGCAATTTCATCACTATCGGCTTGGTGATACTGTGGGTTAAATTCTACCGTTTCCCAGACATCTCCAATCGGAGTAATCCCCCATTCTTCTAACACATTTTCTAACGGCGTAAACAAAGCAGAAAAGTTCTTTGCAGGAAGGTTTGGCTTTGCTGCTGCCATTTTTCGCGCACTGGGAAACTGTGTTAACAACGATTGTAATTGTTCAAAGGTTGCCTCTTGAAACTCCTCATGGAGACTTGCTTTTTGTTGTTCTAACTGTTGGCGCAAGCGTTCACATTCTTGTTGTAAGGCTTCTGTTTCGGCATCAGGTTTGATAGTTGGAGAAGCCACAGGGGAATCCTTTTCAGACGATTTTGACCCTTGATCCTGCAACCACAGAATCCCGATAATGGCTGCGATAAATAAGACCACACTAAACCAAAACAGTTCCTGTTCACTACTCATCCGTTATTCCCCTGTTCTAAGGTTTGCGTTTCTTCATTGATGAGCATTTCTTGTCCTTGGTAATATTCAGGAAGCAATTCTTGGGACTCCACTTCCCCTAACGCAGATTCAATGTCGGACGTGGTTTCCAAGCAACTTTCTCCCGATCCTTCAATGACCGTTTCTTTGATTTTCCCATCTTTTCCGATGCGGTATTCGACACGCTGATATTCTGCCATGATTTTCTAATTCCTACGATCTCGTCCTTATTCTACGTCTCATTGTTAGTGATATTGACGCAAGACTTGTGTCATTTTAATTCAATTTAAAGATTGTTTTTGCTCACCGAAGAAAAATGATGGTAATGTAAAAGTCAAGTATTCAAAAATAGTTATGACTTCCCCAGTCTCTTCACCTGGAAAAAAAGATGCTGTTTTGGGTCATCAGCATCCGCAGCAAGAAATGATCCAACAACTGGATTTAATGCTGCGATCGCGCTACCCTTTAATTTACCTCGTTGCAGTGGAAGAAGACCCCGTTGAACAAGTCCTCAGCGAAGTTTCCCAACGAGGAAACCCGCAACGTCAACTCCTCTACTGGGATATTGTGCGCGGTTGGAGTGATAATAACAAGGATAAAGGGTCGTTAATGCCTGCGTTAAACCGCATCCGTACCACCAAAGAAGAGGATGCAACCCTCTTTGTCATTCGCGACTTACATGGCGTTCTCAAACACCCCGAAACCGATAAAAACGCCCCAATTATCCGCGAAATCAAAAATCTCACCCGAGAACTCAAAACCAGTCGCAAAACCATCCTCCTATTATCCCACCGTTTAGAAATTCCCCCGGAACTCTCAGAAGAGATGACGGTGTTAGATTTTCCTCTCCCCACCTTCTCCGAGATTGATTATCTCCTCTCACAACTGGTGACACCAGAGAAACTGAAACTGGAAGGGTTAGCCAAAGAACAATTCCTCAAAGCCTGTCAGGGGTTGAGTCGTGCGAGAATCAGACGGGTGTTAGCGAAAGCCCTTGCTGCGAAACAGGAAATCAATGAAACGGATATTGATGTGGTTTTAGAAGAAAAACGGCAAACCATCCGTCAAACAGGTATTTTAGAATTTTCTCCAGCACCCGATTCCTTGAAAATGGTGGGAGGCTTAGAAAACCTCAAACAGTGGGTACGGATGCGAAAAGATGCCTTTAGTGATGAGGCGAAACGCTATGGAATCCCCACCCCGAAAGGACTGTTATTAGTGGGGATACAGGGAACAGGAAAGTCTCTCTCCGCGAAAACCATCGCCCATGAATGGCGGGTTCCCCTCTTAAAATTGGATACAGGACGCTTATTTGGCGGAATCGTCGGAGAAAGTGAAAGCCGTGTCCGTCAAATGATTCAGTTATCAGAAGCGATGTCTCCCTGTATTCTCTGGATTGATGAGATTGATAAGGCGTTTGGCAGTATTAACAGTGGGGTGAGTGGGGATTCAGGAACGTCGCAACGGGTGTTTGGGTCGCTGATTACGTGGATGCAGGAGAAAACCCAGCCTGTGTTTATTGTCGCCACCGCGAACAATGTGGAAGTGTTACCCGCCGAGTTGTTGCGGAAAGGGCGCTTTGATGAAACCTTCTTTATCAATCTTCCCACAGAGAAGGAACGCAAAGCTATCTTTCGGGTGCATTTACAGCAAGTGAGAGGATCGCGCTTACAAGAGTTTAACTTGGATTTACTGGCAAAATCATCGGAAAACTTCAGTGGTGCGGAGATTCAGCAAGCAATTATTGATGGGATGCACTTAGCCTTTGGACAGGGAGAAAGTGGGAAACGGCGAGATTTTAGTACCCAAGATATATTAGCAGCGTTAGAGGAAACTGTACCACTGAGCGCGATCGCGCACCAACAAATCAAAGCCCTAAAACGATGGGCAGCCGAAGCAGGCGCAAGAACTGCCTCTAAAGACGATGGACTGTTAAAAGAGTTGCAAGATTATCAATCTTCATCAGGGATTAATCCCATTCAAGTTGATTAGTTTTTTTATTCGGAGGAAACGCAATGTCACACTTTAGCACGATTAAAATTCAAATTAAAAACGGAGAGATTCTCCAACAAGTGTTAACCGAACTGGGTTATGAAGTAGAAAGCAATACCAAAGTTAGAGGGTATCAAGGGAATCAAACCAATGCAGAATATGTCATTCGGCAAAACAATGGTTATGATTTAGGCTTTCGTCGCAATGGGGAGAATTATGAATTAGTTGCCGATTTTTGGGGTACGAGAATTAATCAACAGGAATTTCTCAATCAAATTAATCAAAAGTATGCCCATCAAACCTTGATGCAAACGGTAGAAGAACAAGGCTTTGATGTAGAAGAGGAGGAAGTGTTAGAAGATGGAACGGTGAAAGTAGTTGTGGGGAGATGGGTTTAGAAACAATTGAATTTTAAGTGAAGAGGAGTTGATTGATGAGTGAGGAACAAAAACAGCCCAAACAGACAGATGCGGTATTAGGAGGAACAACGCAACCCTTTCGTGGGGCGGTGCTGGGTGGGATTCAAGGAGTTAAGAAAAAGTTAGAGAGTTCGGATCAGGCTTTGCGAGTGGAAGCCCTACAAAAAGCGATTAACTATGGCGAAGAGGGATTAAAACTTTTGAGGGAAGCTACTGTTAAAGATAAGAAAGCAGTGGCTCAAAATCCTAACACTCCTGTAGAAGCTCTCCATTCTCTGGCTCAGGATAAACGTTGGGAAGTACGCGAGAGCGTGGCGGAAAATCCCAACACTCCTATAGAAACTCTCCATTCTCTGGCTCGGGATAAACGTTGGAAAGTACGCGAGAGCGTGGCGGAAAACCCCAACACTCTCGTAGCAATTCTCCAATCTCTTGCTCGGGATGAAGATGGGGATGTACGCGAGAGCGTGGCGGAAAATCCCAACACTCTCG
>JAVLCL010000333.1:0-4121 GCA_031580825.1 Halothece sp. Uz-M2-17 | reverse complement strand
TCCCTCCTAAAGGAGACAAACCAAAGGTCACAGGGAACGAAGTAACTCCCTCGTTCACTCTCAGTCTAGGTCGATAGACTGAGTAGTCAGCTAAGACGAAAACATCTACTTCCATTCGGTAGGTAACGAGGGAGCAAGATTGAGTCAGAAGCAAACGCCTTGTTGTAATGGCAAGGATACGCCGACGGACTCGCGGTGAAACGGAATGTAAAGCTACAAGTAGTGGTGTATATGTTATGAACACGGTGTCTAAACCGATGTATAAATGGGGCGATATCGACTGGCGAAAGCTAGAACGGAACGTCTATAAGCTACAAAAGCGGATTTACAAAGCGTCTCAACGTGGAGATATCAAAACAGTCCGCAGACTCCAGAAATTATTAGTCAAGTCTTGGTCGGCTAAGGCTCTAGCGGTGCGTAGGGTCACTCAGGATAATCAGGGCAAAAAGACGGCAGGAGTGGATGGCGTTAAATCGTTGTCCCCAGCAGCACGCATGAAGCTCGTAAATAATCTGAAACTGGGTACGAAGGTTAAACCGACTCGGAGGGTTATGATTCCAAAGCCTAATGGGGAGGAAAGACCTTTGGGAATACCTACCATGTATGACCGTGCGCTTCAAGCGTTAATAAAATTAGCCTTAGAACCTGAATGGGAGGCGGTCTTTGAGCCAAATTCCTATGGGTTTCGAGCAGGACGTTCAGCCCATGATGCCATTCAAGCAATTTTCGATGCTATTAAACAAAAACCAAAATACGTGCTTGATGCGGACATTAAAAAGTGTTTCGACCGTATCAACCATGAGAGACTCCTGAGTAAATTAAACACCTTCCCCACGTTTCGGAGACAGGTTCGAGCGTGGCTCAAAGCGGGAGTAATGGAAGATAAGGAGTTCTCACCGACATCTGAGGGTACGCCTCAAGGTGGAGTCATTTCTCCACTCTTGGCTAACATTGCCCTCCACGGCATAGAAAACGTGGTTAAGGCAACTGCCCGTAGTTTCGACATGAAAGACCCCTATGGGAAACAAATAAGTCGAAGTAGAAAGCAAACATCGGTTAGCGTTATACGTTATGCTGATGATTTCGTAATACTACATCAAGACCTAGCCGTAGTCCAAAGATGCAAAGAGGTTATCACAGAATGGTTGGCTGAAATGGATTTAGAGTTAAAATCGAGCAAAACCAGAATCGCCCACACCCTTGAAAACCATAACGAAGAAAAAGCAGGGTTTAACTTCCTTGGCTTTAATATCCGTCAATATAAGGTGGGTAAATATACATCTGGAAGGGATACGAAAGGTCGGATTCTGGGGTTCAAAACAATCATCAACCCTAGTAAGGAAAGTCAGGAGAGGCACTATCAAAAGGTATGCGAGGTAATAGACAAGCATAAAGGACAATCTCAAGCTGTCTTAATTGCGGAACTTAACCCCATAATTCGAGGATGGTGTAACTACTTCTCAATAGGAACAAGTTCAAAAGTCTTCTCAAGGCTAGAATACCTGACTTTCTGGAAATTATGGAAATGGGGGGTTAAACGTCATCGAAACAAAGGGAGAAAGTGGGTAAAATCCAAATACTTCCGAATGATAGATGGCGATAATTGGACATTTGCTACACCTCGCGAAGGGTCGAATCCTATGGTGCTGATGAAGCATTCACAAACAGCAATTGTCTATCATGTCAGAGTTAAGGGGGATAAAAGTCCCTTTGACGGCGATTTAATCTACTGGAGTTCAAGAATGGGCAAGCACCCTGAGATGCCGAAGCGAACAGCATCGTTGCTCAAGAAGCAGAAAGGGAAGTGCGCTCACTGCGGGTTGTTTTTCCGTGATGGAGATTTATTAGAGGTTGACCATATCGTCCCCCGCACAAGAGGCGGTAAGGACGAATATAAAAACTGGCAACTACTCCATCGACATTGCCACGATGAAAAGACCAGAACGGATGGGAGCTACGACCACGTGGTTTCCATTATCCCAGAGGATTACCAATGGGAGAACGATATGCTGGTGACGTGCTGATGACAACAGCCGTTTAACTGAGGAGCGGTGTGAGGTGAAAGTCTCATGCACCGTTTTGGAGAGCAGTGGAGGGGGTAACCTCTTCACTGACTTTAATCGACGTAGTCGCCTACGAAGAGTTACAGGTTAAGAACTTGGTCAAGAATCACAATCTTGCTAAGTCGATTTCTGATGTTGGTTGGTATCAGTTTCGAGTCTGGTTAGAATACTTTGCCTATAAGTTTGGCAAGGCGACGGTAGCCGTACCACCTCAATATACCAGCCAGGAATGTTCTAACTGTGAGCGTGTAGTTAAGAAATCTCTATCAACTCGTACCCACACCTGTAAGTGCGGGTGTCACTTAGACCGAGATGAAAACGCAGCCGTGAACATCTTAAAGAAAGGACTCTCTACGTTGGGGCACAGCGGAAGTTACGCTTCAGGAGACACCACCTCTACTCAGATTGGACACGTCCTGTCTGAGCAAGTGGAGTCGCAGAATGAAGAATCCAACTGCCTTTAGGCGTTGGAGTGTCAACCTAAGTGGAAATTTGGGGTGGCGTTCCCCTTTCTCAACCCTCTGGGTCAACTATCATTTGATTATCATTCTCAGTTTGCGCGATCGCGCTCCAACAATCAGCAATAATTTTTTCCATACCGATCTAAGGCAAATCAGCAATCCAACAGAGATGAACGGAAAGAGGATCGCGCTTGAGAGCATTATAAAATCTTTGATCTGCTGTCACCATTTGGCAGCTATGCTTAACGGCAAGTGCTAAATAAACACAATCATAAACGGCTTGATCGACTCTAGTCGCAGTTTCCAAAGCATGAACCATCAAGGGAAACGATTGCTCAATTTTTAAAGGAATTCCCTGTATCGTACTTAAATCTCTTATTGCTTCTTGAATCGTCATTTCTCGGCGTTTGACGCGCTTCCAGAAAATGTTGCCAATTTCTTTCAGGGAAGAAAAAGTCTGGAACTAAAAGTTGATAGTTGGGATTTCGTAAACGAAGGGCAGCCTGAGAATAAATTTCTGGTAAAATCCATTTAATTGCAACATTGGCATCCACGACATATTGAATCAACGTTGTCTATCCTCCTGCAATAGTTCAACGCTATCACTAAAACTCTGCTGTGAATGCTGTTGACGAGCTTGATCCACTTGTTCCCATGCGGTTTCAAAGTCTGATGGAGACAATATCATTTCAGTTTCTTGAAGTTGCTGTTCTAAGATACTTTCAATTTCCGCTTCAAGGCTGCGGTTATGTTGTTTTGCTAAGGTTTCTAACTTTTCCAGCAAATCAGGATTAAGGTGAGATAACGTAATTTCATTCATGGTTAATCTCTGAGGGGTTACAGTATCCTCTAATTGTTCCAATCTAGCAACTTTTTCATGATCGCCTCTGGAAATCGCTGTAACCTTCATTCTTCCGTTGACCCGCTCGGTCGCCCACTATCAGGGAGTTTTAGCGATTTTACACATTATTATTTTATGGCAAATAAATTATTTCGCACCCCCCCTCGGAAATGGCATTTGAAATCCAGTAACCATAAGGGTTAAAATTGGAGGGGTCTCTTTTCCTAAGAGAAACTAATTGAATGGAAACCTATTGGCAATAAACTATGAATTTAGCAAATGGAGTCTCTTTTCCTAAGAGAAACTAATTGAATGGAAACAGATGAATCGAGTCCGATTAGGATTACCTAAAGAACGTCTCTTTTCCTAAGAGAAACTAATTGAATGGAAACTGAGCAAATGACCGCAGCCGGCTTTACCTTAAGTGGTCTATTTTCCTAAGAGAAACTAATTGAATGGAAACTCAATATCTCCTGATTATCAAAATATTGAATTACAAATTAAGTCTCTTTTCCTAAGAGAAACTAATTGAATGGAAACCTCGGTAGCAGTTGCTTCCGGAGTTTCCGGAGTTTGTCTCTTTTCCTAAGAGAAACTAATTGAATGGAAACGAATTCTTCCCAAGCTGACAGAGACTCCCAGCCACTTTCGAGTCTCTTTTCTTAAGAGGACCTAATTGAATGGAAACTGAAAACTCTCAAATGAAGCCTCCCCCACCTGCTTGCGCGAGGTGGGGGTGTCGCAATGCTAACCTGT
>JAVLCL010000332.1:0-4124 GCA_031580825.1 Halothece sp. Uz-M2-17 | reverse complement strand
GCTAACCCCAATGTCCCATAATATGGGTACTTTATTTACGCCCCTTTGTACTAGTTCCAATTAGTTTAATTCTACCAATCTTATTTTTATCAGTGAATGTAATATGCTTTCTAGTATTACAATCAAGTTTCCACCCAGATTTTTTATATTCAACAGAACGATTATTCTTTTGATATTGAGGATATCCTTTTTTACCAGAAATTTTTTTCTTACAATTGCTGTAAAAACGACTGATGGAAGCCCATGCTCTTTCAGCAGCACTTTGTCTTGCGCTAGAGTTTAGTTGATTAGCAAAAGGAAATTCTTTGGCGAGTTTCGCACAATTTTTATTCAAATCATACTTATTAACTCCCTCGTTGTCTTCCCAATATCGAACTGATTTATTACGGATGAATTGAACTGTACGAATTGCTTCATCCATAGCTCTATATTGAGATTTCTGCCCTTTGGCTTTGAATTCTAGGACAAACATTTTATGCAAAACTTACAAGCACAAAATTAGTGTAGCAGAAACTTGTAAGAATGACAACTAATGTCCTGATTCATCTGCCCGATAAGCTAACGCTATATCGGGAGTCTTCTCAGGACGAGAGATAAAAGGAAGGGCTTAATCGGTTAATCTGTGACCGTTGGTCAAAATTAACTTGACAGGTTACTACTCTTTGAGAAGAGAATCACGAGGATTAAAACTCTGAATTTCTTGCAGTTTTCGATAGAGTTCCTTTTCTTCTGTTGTCGGTTCAGGGGGGACGACAATTTGAATTTCAACCAGTTGATCCCCGCGTTCCCCCTCCACGGGATAGCCTTTATTCGCTAAACGTAAGCGTTGACCGGACTTAACCCCAGCCGGAATTGCCATTTCCACTAAGCCGTCTAAGGTGGGAATTTGAATCGCTTTTCCTAAAACCGCTTCACTGGGAGTAACGGGAACGCGACAGAAGACATCTTTCTCTTTGAGTTTAAAGAAACAATGGGGCGCGATCGTAATTGTTAAATATAAATCGCCTCCCCCCAACCCTTGTCCGCGCAGGCGCATCTGTTGACCATCAATCATTCCGGAAGGCATATCAATTTCTAAAGAACGCCCATCTTCTAGGCGAATGCGCTCTTTTCCTCCGCGATAAGCCTTTTCCAGAGGAAGTTTTAATCTCGCTTCTACATCACGGGGGCGCTCTTTGGGTGAACGGGACGGGTCTGATTCAACTTTATAAGCGGTTTTACGAGTTCCGGGACGATAAGCACTGCCATCATCCTGGGGAACACGACGGGAGGTTTGCGTTGTCCCAGTTGAACGTTGGCTTTTTTTGCGAAAGGTTTGCTCCACAAAGCGATTAAAATCGCCTCCATACCGACCATTCTCGGTTGCGGAACTACTCTGGCGCGTTTTCGAGTTTGTGACCTTGCTACGACGACGACTTTTGGGGTTACGCTTATTCAGTAATTCATCATACTTTTCCCGTTCTTCAGGGTCGCAGAGTACGTCGTAGGCTTCCACTAAATCTTTAAAAGTTTCTTCGGCTTGTTTGTCTCCCGGATTGAGATCAGGGTGATATCGACGAGCCAGACGACGATAGGCTCGCTTGATTTCTTCCACTGTTGCCTCAGGGGAAACGTCTAAGAGTTCATAATAATTGGGAGGATTTTTCATGGTTGAGACAAGCGGTTTGCTGACTCCTCATTAACTTTATATGAAATTGAAAAAGTTCTGCTTGATACCTATCCCCCAATCCCCTTCCCATGGCGGACGAACGGGGGATGATCCCTAGCAAGCATTTGAGTATTTCCGATTAGAACCAATCGTCATCTTCTTCATCCCAATCATTTTCATATTCAAAGGGACGACGACGGGAAGAAGAACGGCGGGGGGGACGACGCTCATATTCATCTTCTTCATAGTAATCTCGATCGCGCTCATAACGAGGACGACTTCTGGGGCGAGAGTTCATAGATTCACGACGATAAGGGGGAATACGGTCATCTTCTTCATCGCCAAGGAAGGTGCGTTTAATAGACCCAAAGAGATCATCATCTTCATCTTCGTATTGTAAGCGGACTTCTCGATTTAACTCATACAGGGCATCTTGTAAGTCAGCTTGAGCGCGATCAATTCCTCGTTCATCATCACGGGCTAAACTTTCTCGTAATTCTTCAATCAGGGCTTCAATGCGACGACGGTAGTAACTGGCAAATTGAGTGCCAAAATCAAGAGCCACTTCTTTTAAGCGACGTTGTGAACTATCAGCGAGGGCTTCGGCGCGGTTGCGTTTTTCCACACGCTCTTTCCGTTCTTGGTCAATGCGACTATTTTCAGCAGCATCGTTTAACATCCGATTAATTTCGCTTTCGGAGAGGGTAGAAGCCCCTTGAATGGTCACACTTTGCTCGCGCCCCGTGGTTTTATCCATGGCGGTGACATTTAAGATTCCGTTGGCATCTAAATCGAACGAGACCAGAATTTGCGGAACCCCTCGCGGTGCAGGAGGAATCCCCGTCAGTTTAAATCGTCCAAGGGATTTATTTTCCGCAGCCATTTCTCGTTCCCCTTGCAAGACATGGACTTCCACCATGGTTTGATTATTTTCACTGGTGGAGAAAACATCGGAACGACGCACGGGAATGGTGGTATTACGAGGAATCAGTTTTTTCATCACCCCGCCAATGGTTTCAATGCCAAAGGAAAGGGGACTAACATCTAACAAGAGAACGTCTTTTACTTCTCCGGCAAGAATTCCGGCTTGAATGGCAGCCCCCACTGCAACCACTTCATCAGGATTAACGTTTTGGTTGGGTTCCCGTCCAATTAAATCCCGCACCATGTTTTGCACCATGGGAATGCGAGTGGATCCACCGACTAAAACCACTTCGTCAATATCATCAGGACGTAAGCCGGCATCTTTAAAGGCGCGTTTTAGGGGACGGCGCAACCGTTGCATGAGATCCTCACAGAAACCTTCAAACTGCGATCGCGCTAGTTGGGTTTCAATATGTTTGGGACCACTTTCACTGGCGGTTATAAACGGTAAATTGATTTCAGTGGTTCCCACCCCAGAGAGTTCAATTTTGGCTTTTTCTGCTGCTTCTGAGAGCCGTTGTAGGGCTTGTCGATCGCGCCGTAAGTCAATCCCTTCTTTCTCTAAAAACTCTTCTGCGAGCCAATTCACAATTTTCTCATCAAAATCATTTCCCCCCAGCTGGGTATCGCCACTGGTGGCTCTGACTTCAAAAACGCCATCACCCACTTCTAAAATAGAAACGTCAAATGTTCCTCCACCGAGGTCAAACACCAGCACCAGACTATTTTCTTCTTGATCTAACCCATAAGCGAGGGCTGCTGCGGTGGGTTCATTGAGAATCCGTAACACATCCAACCCTGCAATGCGTCCCGCGTCCCGTGTTGCTTGGCGTTGAGAATCATTAAAATAGGCAGGAACCGTAATCACCGCTTCTGTAACGGGTTCTCCCAGATAACGACTGGCATCTTGCACTAATTTCTGTAAAATCCGTGCTGAGATTTCTTCGGGCGCAAATTCTTTTTTCAGACGGGGACAGCGCAATTTGACATTCCCCGTATCATCACGACGAATGGTATAAGGAACTCGCTTACTGGCGGGACTTAATTCAGCATATTTCCGTCCAATAAAGCGTTTCACTCCAAAAAAGGTATTCTGCGGGTTTAAAACGGACTGTCGCCGTGCCATTTGACCCACTAAGAGTTCCCCATCCTTGTTAAAACTAACGACAGAGGGGGTTGTCCGTGTTCCTTCTGCGTTGGCGATGACCAATGGTTTCCCGCCCTCGGTTATAGAAACAACTGAGTTGGTAGTGCCTAAGTCAATCCCGACAACTCTCCCCATGAGACTCCCCTGACAATAATCTGCAATGCGAACTGATCGAGTTCGGCTTTTATTGTATCGAATTGTTGCGTCATCGCGCTTTGCGGAAGTGGAGAATTCTGACGCTAGAACTCTCCTGATCCGAATTTAGCGTTCAACTTGGGCAAAAATTTCATCTAAAATTGCCTGTGCGCCTTGTTCTCGCACCAGTTGCGCTAAATCATAGCCAATTTTTTCATGGTTGGCGCGATCGCTGCTGACAGTATCTTTTAATAATTGCTGACCATCGAG
>JAVLCL010000331.1:0-4128 GCA_031580825.1 Halothece sp. Uz-M2-17 | reverse complement strand
ATAACAATCTTTCCTGCTAATGCTCAGACAACCCAAGATGCAACTCAGAATACCTCTATTCAAGGGGATGACAACGAAGTGAATCAAGTGATTAACCAGTATTACTATAAAAACCCAGGAAAGGGAGCAATGAGGAGAAAACAACCAGTGGATCAGGGCAACCCTCATCAATCGGATTCAACTAATATAAATCGTCGAGAAAATAACAACGGTAATCGTGAATGGGGTCACAGTCAAGGAGCATCTCATTCTAATGGTAAAAAGTAAAAAAATAAATTAATTTATTTGAGGAACTCTTAGAAAAACGCTACGTCTAAAAAACAAGAAACTGACTCAAAAACTAAACAAAAAGGTTAGTATTTATGATCGCAAAAACTCTCAAATTAGGAACAAAAGGAATTCTTTTAAGCCTACTCACTATTTCTGCTATAGGGGTAACGTCTCTACCCGCAAGAGGTGATGATGCTGTCGTACAGGATTCTTATCAAGAGACTCTTCAGACAGGAGAAGGAAATGTTTCTGTTCAAGAATCTCGTCAGGAAAGCCGAGTTGATCGTAATGTTGAACATCGGGGTCGAGGATATCGCAGCGATGTTGAAAATAATACCGGTGTTGTACAAACCAATACTCAGTATTGCGATCAATATGGCGAGAGTAATGTCTGTGCTCAAAATACCGAGCAACGCAGTAATATCCGTAGTCAGGAGACTCGCCATGGTACAGGCAACCGAGGTCATCATCGGGGTCGTTATTAATCATCCCGCTTAAAGCATTGTGTCCGATAAGTGCATTTCCCTTATCGGACTTCAAGGCATCATTTTTGCCTGTTGAAAATGTTGAGGATTCAACTCATGCAACTCAAAGTTAAACCGTTCGTTTTCTTGCTTGTCAGTTTGAGCTTATGGGTTCCTACTGCAGCTTATAGCAGTGATATTAATGTCAAAGCAGGAAATGTCCGTGTCAGAACCACTCCTAATGGGAGAGTATTTGTCGATATGGAAGGCAATCGCATTGAACTGGACAATTACAGAAATCGGACTAATTCTTGGTGGAAACCATTACCCGATCAGCCCCGTCGGTACAGAAATTGTACGAATCGTACTTATCAACGATCTACACAAACGACTCGGGTTAACGGACACGAAAGAACAAGAACTATGTCTAGTCGCACTTGTCGTTAAGCAACACACTTTCTCCGGAGGTTTTTTTATGAAATTAAGAGAATTGTGCATAAGCTGGTTATCTTTAACCAGTTTCCTCTTATTAATGTCATCTACAACTCAGTCGGCTCAGGGGCAATGTGTACAAGCTGATGTTGGGGTTCAATATAATATTAGCGGATCCAGAGAACCAACAGAACGTAGCAATGATGTAGAAATGGAAAGTAATGAAGATTGCCAAGGTAATGCTAGCGTTACAGTTGGGGTACAAGGCAATGAAGGTGGCACCGGTCCTGTGCGCCAAAATCGGAAAGTCCGCCATCGTGTTCAAGGGGGTGAAAGTAAGGGTCAAGTTGACCGATCAACGGTTCAAATTAGAAGTAATCCCCAAATTGATGTGTTTAATACCGCTGAAGATTAGCTGATAGCGATGTCGGTTTTTTGGAGATGTTTGATTCTCATCGCTCTCTAATCTAACTTGAGGTGGATTTAATATAACTATATGTTTATTAAGTTGGGATTTGATTTGTGAAAAAATCAAGTTCCCAATTTTTTCAATTCAAAATATATAGGACAAAATCAATGTTAAAACATCTAACAATCCTGTGTCTGAGTTGTTTGCTTTGGTTAGGAATGGGTAGTCCCATCAACCTTAATCCGATTCCTGAAAATGAGGCTGTTGCAGCAACAGTATCCTCAGAAGTCGAAACAGCGGTTGACAGTTTTCTACGTCAA
This sequence comes from Halothece sp. Uz-M2-17, assembly GCA_031580825.1. GTDB lineage: Bacteria > Cyanobacteriota > Cyanobacteriia > Cyanobacteriales > Rubidibacteraceae > Halothece. The sequence continues at coordinate 2,233 of JAVLCL010000331.1, read as the reverse complement.
ATTCCCCAAGGATATTACACGGTTAAAGAAGTGGATGAGATAGAAAATCTCGTTAAGAAAAAAGATGCACAATTGATCGATGTTCGTGAACCTTTAGAATATGCAAGCGGACATATTCTTAATGCGATTAATATTCCCTTGCGAGACTTAGCAAAAAAGCAAGATAAAATTGCTACAGATCGACCCGTAATTTTATATTGCACCGTCGGTTATCGTACCGCGATTGGGCTTTCTACTTTACATTTATTAGGATATGACAATGTTTTAGGCTATCCCCCAAGCGTTAAAGGGTGGAAAGCAGCCGGAAAATCATTAAACTATTAACCATCAAAAAAATCTCTCCTCTCAGAGTCAGATCTAAAAGGAGAGATTTCATCTATTTCCTGCTACAAATTAGGCTTCGGACTCAATATAAATAAAGAGTAAGCCCATAACAACAGCAGGCATTAACCAGCACACTGTTGGGATTAAAATGAGTGGTAAAAAAGAAGCTGCGTATTCTCCAGTCATATTAAATCTTTCCTTGTGTAAACAACAAAAAGCAACAAATTAAGCAATCGCTAATTAACGATTCCTCGTAACATACTATCAACAACTGAGAAGTTTTCTAGTAGGAAATAGGCAACAAATGCGCCACCCATTGCACCGACAAAAAAGCCACCGGTGAACTGACTCCAACCTTGGCGAGTTCTGAGGTTTTCAGGAGCACGATCTTCAAAATATTGTGCTTCGGAATCATCTTTAGGAAAAGCAGTTAAACCATAAGCAGAAAGAGCACCCGTGGCAATTAAAATTAGCCCAATCGCTGCGATTAAACCGCCTAAATAAGCATTGCCTTCGCTATCCCGTAAAGGACCCAGTAAAGTCCAAGGACCAACGAGGAAATAGCCATGGGCCATACCAATTTCTAAACCGCGCAAGAGGGGAGAAATTCCTTCCCGATAGGCAGGAAGATTATTAATAAAAGTCCGAGTGAAACTAGAATCAGAGATGGGTGTCGAGAGATGCCCGACATAAACATCATCGTTGTAAGGTTGAATGTATTGCATATTTTGTGTTTCCGCCATCGGCAAATTTTCCCGTTTTTTGTAATTGTCACTTTTTCAATTCGCAGCTGGCAGGAGTTGGCAGCAGGGTTTGCTGATGACTTCTCAATTTAGAACTACACCATTCCCTTTAGCACAATCAAGATTGAACTTGAGTTTGTGTTGGCTTGCCCGAATCCATTAGCAATTCTGATTCCCACCAGTCTGCTATGAAAAAAGTTACTAATCGTTTATATTTTACGCAGATACGGACATAAAAATTTAGATGCAGGCGTAAGCGTTAAAAAAGTTTATTAATTCCTTGTAAAACTCGTCAATTCCGTTCTGCTTTCATTATATGATCTAACACAAATTGCCATTATTACAAGCAAAAATTAAAGTTATGTCACATCTTTTGCAACAAACTGCAACAAAACTCAGACGTTATAAAGCGCTGTTATGGGTTGTACTGATTCCTTGTTTTCTTTTGGTGATGACCGCCCTCCCTGTTCATGCAGCGACTAGCCCTCGCGATATCCCTGATGTCAGTGGAGATACATCAACTTGGGTGGTGGATCAAGCGGAAGTAGTGAGTCGAACCAACGAAAGTAAACTGAATAAGATCCTCCAAGACATTGAAAATAGCACAGGGGCTGATGTCAAGTTAGTTGTCATTCGCCGGTTAAACTACGGGGAAACGGTTGATAGTTTTGCCGATGAATTATTTAGTCAATGGTATCCCACCGCAGAAGAAAAACAAGATAAAGTGCTGCTGGTCTTTGATACGATTACGAATAATGCGACAATTCGCGTGGGTGAAGCTCTCCAAGATCGTTTGCCCTCAGAAATTGCTACAAGTGTAGTCCAAGATACAATCGGGGTTCCCATTCGAGAGGATAATAAGTATAACCAAGCTTTTTTGAACGCTAGTAGTCGCTTAGGGGCGGTTTTGGCGGGTGAACCAGATCCCGGTCCACCGGAAGAGCAAGATAATATCCGCGTGGAGGGAACGTTCACCAAGGCAGAAGATACCGACACCGAAAGTTCTACGGTTTGGGTAATAGGTTTATTAGTCGCTGCCACTGTCATCCCGATGGCAACTTACTTTGCTTATGTCTTGTTGACTGATTAGTCTTGGATGTATTCGCTGCCCTGCATCAGTGCGATTTCTGCTCGCACAAATTCCCGTCCTAAATAAGCAGCATGAT
>JAVLCL010000330.1:0-4140 GCA_031580825.1 Halothece sp. Uz-M2-17 | reverse complement strand
CCTTCATAATTACTGGGCATAGTTCTCTCCTCTTAAGCTGCTTCGATATAGACTTCAAAAATGTCGTTGTAGTAAACGGTATTGGATTCAGTGATCGACTCATGCCAGATTTCAGTCGGTTTGACCGCTAAACTATACACGGGCATGGGGGTACCGATTCCGTCTTCTGTGGGAAAGAAATACGTAAATGCTCCTTCATACACTTTCACCACTTCTGCAATATGACCATGCAAATGAGCAGGTAAGCGGGTATGAGCAGCGGGAGAGGTGTGTTTAATCTTCACTTGATCGCCCACTTTAAATTTAGGGGCATTGGGATAAGGGCGTAATGGGGAATCGCCTTCTCGCAGATATTTCATCACTTGTTGATCAATAGCAGGTTGTCCCCCACGGGGAAGCGGGGCTTCTGCTTTGCTACTATCTTCTAGTAGTTCAGCAGTGCGAGTATCTAATTCTTCTTGGGTAATGTAACCTTCTTCAATGAAAAAGCCAGAAATACCCCCCAGCCATTTTTCGTAATACCGGAGGCGAAAATATTCAAAGGGATTCATGCCTTCGGCACCCATTCGCAGGTGTCCCCAACTCCAAAAACTCTTAAAGTTAGTGGGGACTTCCTCAATTTTGTAGTCTGGTAATGAGGTATCTAGATGATTACTTAAAGCCATCATTGCCGTGTGAATGCCAAAGATTCGCTTTTCCCAAGGTTCGACAAAAACTGCGGTTTCAAAGTCGATGGAGTCTAATCCTTCTAGTCCCCCTAAATTGTGCTGTAATTTCATGGTTATTCCTCAAATAAGTTACTGATTAAGAATAGGCATAGTTCGGCAGGAGACAGCTTTCAAAGCCAGCGCGGAGTTCGGCTTCATCTAAATTTCTGCCAATAAAGACCAATTCATTACGGCGTGTTTCCCCAGGTTGCCAAGGTTTACCAGGTCGCCCGTCTAGAGTCATGTGGACTCCTTGACAAACAAAGCGACGATTGGCATTATCCACATCTAAAATGCCTTTCATCCGAAAAATATCTTTCCCTCGTGCTTGCACCAGTTGATAGAGCCAGCGATTGAGTTTATCGCTATCAATGCTTCCGGATTGTTGAATGGCAATGGAGGAAACGGATTGATCATGTTCGTGGGCATCTTCGTCCAAAAATTGGGGGTCAATGCTAAGGGCATTTTTGAGATCAAAGGCTTTCACTCCTAAAAGGGCTTCTAGGGAAAGCTGACAATTTTGTGTGGGATAAATCTGCGCGATCGCGTTCAAACTCCGGACTTTCTCGCTTAACGCCTCGATTTGTTCTGAAGACACCAGATCCGCTTTATTCAATAAGATGACATCAGCAAAAGCAATTTGCTCCTGGGCTTCGCTACTATCCCAATGTTCCCCAATATGTTTGGCATCAACGACGGTGACCACTGCATCCAGTTGTGTTTTTTGCAGCATCACTTCATCCACAAAAAAAGACTGAATCACAGGAGCCGGATCCGCTAAACCGGTGGTTTCAATGACTAAATGATCAAACTTTTCTCGTCGCTGGAGCAAATCACCCAACATCCGAATTAGATCACCGCGCACGGTACAACAAATGCAGCCATTATTCATCTCTAGAATTTCTTCGTCTGCATTCATCACGAGTTGATGGTCAATTCCCACTTCTCCAAATTCATTGACAATCACGGCAATTCTTTTGTTATGTTCTTCCGTAAGAATGCGATTGAGTAAGGTGGTTTTTCCAGCCCCCAAATATCCCGTTAAGACCGTAACCGGCACTTTCTGCACCAATGCCATTAATTTCGACTCCTCTTGCTAGACAATAATCATGGCTGACCCTAAACTGTACTCACCCGAAATCCAATAGTTCGGTTGAGTTGAGTTTCCAAATATCCCGAACGACTGGCAGACCGAATTTGATTAGGATGATCTAACCAACTCCCGCCACGAATGGTACGCCGTTGGCGAAAAGAGCTTCCAAGCTGATGTTGCCAGCGATCTCGGCACCATTCCCAAACGTTACCGTGCAGATCATAAAGACCAAACGCATTGGGAGAAAAACGACCCACCGCAACAGTTGAGCGGGGGTAGGCTTTCGGCGTTTCTTGACGATAGGTGTAGGTGCTGACATAATCAGCAAATTGGCTGGTAATGGTTTCCCCAGTGTGAAATGGGGTTTGAGTCCCCGCCCGACAGGCATATTCCCATTGCGCTTCACTGGGGAGTTGATAGCGACGATTGGTGTATTGACTCAGGCGATCACAGAATTCCACTGCTTCTAGCCAAGAAATACTTTCCACAGGGCGATCCTCACCGCGAAAGTGAGAGGGCATGGGGTTTAATTCACGGTTGACTTTGGGCAAAGTTGCCACCAATCGCCATTGACGCTGGGTAATGGGATACTTGCTCAGAAAAAATGAGGGTAAACGGACTTGATGGCGAGGTAACTCATTGCTTTTTGGTTCTCCTCGGGAAGCCCCCATCCAGAATTTTCCCGGCGCGATCGCGATCATGTCTAAAGCATCTGATCCGATGAGCGGTTCTGAGAAAAATTGAGCGGTATGCCGTTTCGCTTGTTTGACTCGACCGCGTTGATCAACGGTTAGGGTTTCAAAGTCAAACGGTTTTAAACTTGAGTTTTTCTGAGGAGAAAAAGCAAGAACGCGATCGCGCGTTGCTAATACAAATCCTGCTGTGGTTAAACCAGCATACTGAAAAAATCTTCGCCTTTTCATAAGTGAGTATGCACCGTTAAAAATCGGTGACTAAATTAATTCCTATTTCAGTTTTTTAGAAATATTAATTCTCAAGATAAACTCAATCAAATATTTTCTAAAATAGAAATTTGACTCCCAATAACATTTATATAGATGGTTTCAGATATTAGGGATTTTCAGGAATTGTTTCTAATTTTAAGAGCAGTATGGCTAATACGTAATCTGGCAATTGTATTTTAAAATACCGAATTGAAGAAAGTGTTCTTAATGTCAGTTTTTGATAACATAACGCTCTCAAGAGTCTTACTTTACTCATTTGCCAGCAAATAGGCAAAACTCTCTTCTCATCCTGACTCTTAAGCTAATCATGAATAATAATTGTACTTCTGGAACGATCAAGAGACATGAATTCATAAAAAAAGGTTAGAGAACCAGAAACGTTTCAGAGACATTTCCAATTTTCTAACCGATTGATTAAGTAACTATTCTGGCGAATAAGACACAATTTTAATGTTTATTATGACCCAAGCAATCAATCAAATAAAACATTTTTGTGTTCCCATTCCGTGATTAAAAAATAGTTACTTTTTCATATCACGCGCCATATTTCTAAACATATCTAAGCTGGAATCAGATTGACGACGCTCTTGAATTTGAGGATCATCTTTTGCAGAATAAATATTACCTTCTTGAACAGTTTGCTCAGATGATTTTGCTGATTTTTGAGGTTGATTAGGCTGATTCTTCTTTTTAGAAAGTGACTTTTTCTCTAATGCAGAAACTTCCTCAACTTGTTCTCCCCCTTCGGGATTACTAACACTTTTTGGGAAACTTCTTCTAACCGTATTCGGCTTGCGCATATAGTCAATATCGCCAAAAGTTTTTGCCTCATCTGGGTCAAGATAAAAGGCTTTCTGTTTTTGCCGTTTCGGTTGTTCCCCGTTTTGATTGTTATCGTCTGATTTACCGCCAAAGATGTTTTTAATGAATCCGACCATGAGTAATTATTCAGTCCCTGAAAACACAAGTTTATAATGCTTAATCTTTTTTTAAGGTAACATAGTTTTGTCCATGAACGCAGGGAAAATCAACCTCTACCGCGACTTATGACTGATGCTGCTTTTAACCCCGATTCCCTTGTTTCTCCGGTCACTTCAGAAATCCGTCTGGTGATACTCGATATTGATGGAACAATTTCCGGTGAATCGAATGAAGTGAATCCTGCTGTAGTGGAAGCCCTACAAGCTGCGAAACATCAGGGGATTCAAATCGCGATCGCGACCGGAAGAATGTATTGTTCTGCATTATACTTTGCTCAAGCCATTGGTGCTGATTTACCGATTATTTGCTATAACGGGGCTTGGATTAGAGATACACAAACCGACAAAACCCTTTGGCATTTACCGGTTCCTAGGGAATTAGCATTAGAATTACT
>JAVLCL010000329.1:0-4156 GCA_031580825.1 Halothece sp. Uz-M2-17 | reverse complement strand
CCTTAAACCAGTTGGGAACTTTAGGACGAATCGGCTTAACTCCTGCAATCATTGAACCATATCGCAATCCCATTAACGCTAACGAAGTTCGCAAATGCCTCAAAAAGTCTTTCGATATCGAAGCTAACCTACAGCGTCGCGCCAGACGGGAGAGAACACCAGCCCAAGCACCGCCAACTCTATGGATTCTCTCACCCACCATTTCGGATGCTGTATTGAACCAATTTAACGCCAAACCCGACTTAGAGAATTGGTTATCTGGCATTTATTGGGTTGCAGAAGGATTGAGAACTGCATTGGTAGCCATTCATCAACTTCCTCGCACTGAGGAAACCTTGTGGCTAAGACTATTGGGGAGAAATCAGGTGCAACTACAAGCGATTGAGGAACTACAACAGTTACCAAAAGGAAATCAGTTTCGCGATCAGATTCTGGAGATAGTTGCTAACTTAATTGCTATTTTAGAAGTAAGACGAGAGGAACAGAAAAACTTAGAAGCAGAAGAGGGAGAATTTCTCATGCAGTTATCAACGATTTATACGCAACGTTTAGAAGAAGCTACTCAAAAAGGAATCGAACAAGGAATCGAACAAGGAATCGAACAAGGAATTGAAATCGGTGAACAACGCGGTGAACAGCGCGGTGAACAGCGCGGAAAAGAGGTTACACAACGAGAAATTGCCACGAATCTGCTGAATACAGGGTTAGAAATTGAGCAGATTGCTCAAGTGACTGGGCTTTCCCCAGAAGAAGTCAGAAAACTGATTACAAGTAACTAAAAGCGTGATCGCGCAAGGCAACGAACAAAGCTCGATCGCGCCTTTTTTCAGCAAGCCCTAACTCGGATAAAAAACCCTGATGAATGGAGAGGGCGGGGTAGTCAATCTTCAAAAAAATTCCACACTTCTTGATGATATGAATCTCCCGCATTATAAAAAGCAGTTAATGGACCGGCATCAATTAAACCACACCAATCCATTAGCTATTTTGTCGTTTTTGGTAACGCTCATCCCAATGAGAGTAAGAATTGCGTTTTCTAATTTCACGTTCAGATATTAGATTAGGATCGTCAGTAAAAACTCTTGGTTTTTCTGCTAAACGTTCAGCAATTGTTTTTCTTTTCTGCCTTATTTTGGGTTTCATCGGTTTCAATCGTGATCACCACCTTCCCCTATCATAACGTCAAATTTAGTAATCACTCACACTTGCCCAATATATATAAGGCCTCGAAGTGGAACAGGTGGCGGAACTTACTGAACTTTCCCTAGAAGAAGTGAGAAAACTGATTGCAAGTAAATAACAGCGTGATTGCCGAAGGCAAGTCGCAGGGCTACATCGCGCTTTTGCCGCTGTCAAGAAATATCTCGAAATGTTAAGCCAAAGCAATGGCAACAAAACTTTTTACAATGGGAGATAAACTGTCGTTATTATAACTCTCTAAAGTAAAAGACTAATGCCTAACGCTCCTCAATATTTAAGTGGGAATCAAATTCGTCAAACTTTTTTAGACTTTTATGCGAAACGAGGACATGAAGTGTTACCCAGCGCATCTCTCGTTCCAGAAGATCCAACGGTTTTATTGACCATTGCGGGAATGCTGCCGTTTAAGCCGATCTTTCTCGGACAAAAAACAGCCCCCTACAATCGCGCGACAACCTCTCAGAAATGTATCCGCACCAACGATATTGAAAATGTGGGACGCACGAAACGCCATCACACCTTCTTTGAGATGTTAGGAAACTTTAGCTTTGGCGATTATTTCAAAGAAAAAGCGATTCAATGGGCGTGGGAACTCTCCACTGAAGGATTTGGTCTTGACCCAGAACGCCTCGTTCCCAGCGTGTATAAAGAGGATGAAGAAGCCTTTGCCATTTGGCGGGATAAAATTGGGGTTGCACCGCATCGCATTCAACGCATGGGTGAAGAGGATAATTTTTGGGCTGCGGGTCCCACCGGTCCTTGTGGTCCCTGTTCCGAGATTTATTATGATTTTCATCCCGAATTAGGCGATAAAGACATAGATCTCGAAGATGACTCGCGCTTCATTGAGTTTTATAATCTCGTTTTTATGCAGTTTAATCGGGATAGTGAAGGGAATCTCACCCCGTTACAGAATCAAAATATTGATACGGGGTTAGGGCTGGAACGGATGGCGCAAATCCTGCAACAAGTCCCCAATAACTATGAAACGGATCTGATTTTCCCGATTATTAAAACCGCTGCGGAAATTGCGAATTTAGATTACTCCCAAGCCGATGACAAGCAACAAGTTTCTTTGAAAGTAATTGGGGATCATGTGCGTGCTGTGGTTCACATGATTGCTGATGGGGTAACGGCTTCTAACTTAGGACGGGGTTATATTCTCCGCCGTTTGATTCGTCGGGTGGTGCGTCATGGACGGTTGTTAGGAATTACCCGCGAGTTTACGCAAGATGTTGCTGAAAGCGCGATCGCGCTGATGGAAGAACATTATTCTAATTTACGCGAAGGGGAAAAACAAATTAAACAGGAATTACAGCGGGAAGAATCCCGTTTCTTAGAAACCTTAGAAAGAGGCGAGAAACTGTTAGGGGAGATTCTGCAAAAAGAAAGCCAACAGATTTCTGGCGAAGATGCGTTTGTTCTGTATGACACTTATGGTTTCCCCTTAGAATTAACACAAGAAATCGCAGAAGAGAAAGGCTTAACAGTGGATCTCGATGGGTTTGAAGCGGAAATGGAAAAACAACGTCAGCGTTCCCAAGCAGCCCATGAAACCATTGATTTAATGGTACAGGGAAGTCTGGATAAACTGGCGCAAAGTGTTCATCCCACTGAATTTGTCGGCTATACCGATCCTCACGCTAGCGCAAGAGTGGAAGCCGTTTTAGTGCAAGGAAAAACTGTCCAAGAAGCAGAAGCGGGTGATCAAGTACAGTTGGTACTGAATCAAACGCCCTTCTACGCGGAATCTGGAGGGCAAATCGGCGATCGCGGTTATCTTTCAGGGGATAATCTTTTGGTCCGCATTGAAGATGTGCAAAAAGAGTCCAGCATCTTTGTTCACATCGGACGCATTGAACGGGGAATCATCCGCGTCGGGGATACCATCACTGCAACCATCGATCGCGCCTGTCGTCGTCGCGCTCAAGCCCATCATACAGCAACCCATTTACTACAAGCAGCCCTCAAACAAATCATTGATCCCTCTGTTTCCCAAGCGGGTTCTTTGGTCGCCTTTGACCGCTTACGGTTTGATTTTAACTGTCCCCGTCAAATTACCCCTGACGAGTTACAGCAAGTGGAAGATACCATTAATACATGGATTGCTGAAGCCCATGATACCCAATCGGATGTCATGCCCTTTGATCAAGCCAAAGCAAAAGGCGCGATCGCGATGTTTGGGGAAAAGTATGATGATATTGTCCGCGTCATTGATGTTCCCGGGGTTTCCATGGAACTCTGTGGCGGAACTCATGTTAATAATACCGCCGAAATTGGACTGTTTAAGATTATCTCCGAAACGGGGATTTCCTCTGGAGTGCGTCGCATTGAAGCCGTTGCTGGTCCTGCTGTTTTAGAATATCTCAACCTACGGGAAAAAATTGTGCGGGATCTCAGTAAGCATTTTAAAGTGCAGCCAGAAGAAGTTCCCCATCGCATTGAAAACTTGCAATCAGAACTGAAACAAACCCAAAAACAACTGGATGCGGTAAAACAAGAACTCGCCCTTGCTAAATCGGATCAACTCCTCGCTGAAGCTGAAACCGTGGGAGACTTCCAAGTCTTAGTGACCCAAGTAGAAGCCATGGACGCAAAAGCCCTACAAACCACAGCCGAACGCCTCCAACAAAAACTAGGAGAAGCAGCGGTGGTTCTGGGATCAGTTCCCGCAGAAGGAAAAGTAAGTTTAGTGGCTGCTTTTAGCCCAAAAGTGAATGAAAAAGGCTTACAAGCCGGTAAATTTATTGGCGGTATTGCTAAACTCTGTGGCGGTGGTGGCGGGGGTCGCCCAAACCTCGCCCAAGCCGGCGGAAAAGATGCAACGAAGTTACCAGAAGCACTAGAAAGCGCGCAAAAGCAGTTACAGGAACAGTTGCAATAACCAATTTGAAGCCAGTGGTTTATCTCACGCCACTGGCGGTTATAATTCCAACAACTCTATTGTTGCTTCGAC
>JAVLCL010000328.1:3650-4175 GCA_031580825.1 Halothece sp. Uz-M2-17 | reverse complement strand
CTGCGTAGGGGGAAATTTATGTTTCAGGGCTGATGATAGCTTAAAACAACTATGATTAATTAGAGAGTGAAACGTAACAAAATATTAAAAATAATTGACAATCATGCAGTTAACTTACCTCGGCTCAAATAGTTGGCTTTGGCAGTGGGAAGACTTGAACATCTTAGTTGATCCATGGCTAGTCGATGATCTAGTCTTTAGCAACTTAACTTGGCTCTTTCGGGGAATTCGTCAGGAAAAACCGCCCCAACTCCCCGAACGCATCGATCTGATTTTACTGTCTCAAGGCTTAGAAGACCATGCCCATAAACCAACCTTGAAAATGTTGGATAAAAGTATTCCTGTAGTCGGTTCGACTAATGCAGCAGCAGTGGCGGAAGACTTGGGATATGAAACCGTGACCTCGCTTCCTCATGGCGAAACTTATACTTTACAGGAAAAAATTGAAATTCGTGCCCTTCCTGGCGCGCCCATCGGCTTAGATCAAGAAAATGCTTATCTTCTGACTGCTTTAAGACCGCAGCA
>JAVLCL010000328.1:0-3640 GCA_031580825.1 Halothece sp. Uz-M2-17 | reverse complement strand
CCTCATGGCTTCCCTCCAGAAGCGGTACAAGAGTATTCTCCGGTAGATGTAGTGATTAATCCAATTGTGAATTTGGAATTTCCTCTATCGCTTCCCTTAATTAACGGGCGCGAAAGTGCCATCCAACTCGCCGAATGGTTAAAACCGCAAGCGATTATTGGTACAGCAGCAGGGGGTAAAATTGACTTTGAAGGGGTGTTACTATCCTTATTAAAAGCTAAAGGAAGCGCAGAGGAACTTCGGTCTCACCTCCAACAGCACCATCTCAACACGAAAATCATTGAACCCCAACAAGGAGAACCCATTACTCTTCTTGAACAAGAAACAGAAGTCCACCAATAATTTGGAAGCATTTGCCCTTGGGAGATAAACTGATTTGTGCAAGATTATAAAAAAGGGTAAAGACATTGCGAAGAATTGTTATTGCTGGTAACTGGAAAATGCACAAAACCCAAGCAGAATCCTTAGAGTTTCTGCAAAGTTTTCTCCCTGAACTGGAAAACACTGCTGAAGATAGAGAAGTCATTTTGTGTGCCCCTTACACGGCTTTAGGGGTCATGTCCAAAAATTTACATGGGACACGAGTTCGCATTGGATCGCAAAACGTTCACTGGGAAGAATCAGGGGCGTTTACAGGTGAAATTGCACCGACTATGTTAACTGAACTTGGTGTTACTTATGCGGTTGTCGGACATAGTGAACGCCGTCAATATTTTGGTGAAACTGATGAAACGGTTAATTTCCGTGCCCGTGCTGCCCAAAAGGCTGAGTTAACTCCAATTTTATGTGTGGGTGAAAGCAAAGAACAGCGAGATGCTGGAAAAACAGAAACAGTAATCAAAGAACAACTGAAAGCAGATTTAGTCGGGGTGAATCTGTCACAACTTGTCATTGCTTATGAACCAATTTGGGCAATTGGGACAGGAGAAACTTGTGAAGCAGAAGAAGCGAATCGTGTTATTGGGATGATTCGTTCTGAGTTAAGCAGTGGTGATGTTCCCATTCAATATGGTGGTTCGGTGAAACCAGCAAATATTGACGAAATTATGGCTCAACCTGAAATTGATGGAGTTTTAGTGGGTGGTGCGAGTTTAGATCCAGTGGGATTTGCTCGTATTGTGAATTATGAATCGGTTTAATTAAAAATTCAGTGCGGGGACAGTCTCCGCACTCAAAAAAATATAGGGGTAAGTTTTTGTCACCCCTACTTCCCTTTTTTTAAAAATCCCTTATTAAAAGATTAGCAACTCTCTTAGCTTAAGGCAGAACCACTGCGGTCATAGGAATCACGGAAACTAGGATGGGGTTTGCCTTGGATATGACCCCAATATTTGGCGCTATCCACGTCCATGCCAATTTCAGAGGCAGCCCTTCCGAGCATAGACTGTTGACGATTTTTAATCATTTTATGGTGACGCATCATGAGAGCGCGAGCTTGTTGTTCAGCAGACATGACAGACCTCCTCTTAAATTAATTGAGTATATTTTTTTTGTTCTGTAATCAATATAACACAGAATTCTGTATCTGATGTTACAAAATACTCATTAATAATGTAAAGATTTATTAATAATTCTAGGTTTTCTACACCAAATGCAGGCTTAATCGGTTTGTCCAGCGATCGCGCTTGGGAAAGAGGGGTCAGCTTGGTATGCTAAAGACACTGTAGATTAAGGAAAGTTAAAGCATTATTGTGACAACGACATCCAATCAAACCGCACAGACTCCCCTCTATGACTTAATTGTCCAGCAAAATGCTCGCATGACCGAATTTGCGGGCTGGGAAATGCCCGTTCAATTTTCGGGTTTAAAGCCAGAACACGCTGCGGTTCGTGAAGCCGTTGGTATGTTTGATATTTCCCACATGGGTAAGTTTTTACTCTCAGGAGAAAATCTCTGTGAACAATTCCAATTTCTTGTCCCGTCTGATCTGTCTCGCTTGAGTCCCGGTGAATCGCAATATACCGTTTTACTCAATCCCCAAGGCGGAATTATTGACGACTTTATCTTTTATTACCAAGGCAACAATCGCGCCGTTGCCATTGTCAATGCAGCAACCACCGATAAAGATAAAACCTGGCTTGTCGAACAACTCAAGGAGACTTCGGTACAACTGCATGATGCATCCCAAGAGCAAATTTTACTGGCGGTACAGGGACCCAACGCCATAGCCACTATTAATCCCCTGCTAGAAGGAGACATTACTGCTCTCAAAGCCTTTGGTCATACTGAAGTGTCTATTTTTGGAGAAACCGCTTTTATCTCTCGCACCGGTTATACCGGTGAAGATGGTGTAGAAATTATGCTTCCGGTTGCTGCGGGAAGAAAACTCTGGGAAGCCTTGTTAGAAAAAGGAGTCACGCCTTGTGGGTTAGGCGCACGAGATACCTTACGCTTAGAATGCGCATTATCCCTTTACAGTCAAGATATTGATGATACGACTACGCCTTTAGAAGCGGGCTTAGGCTGGTTAGTCCATCTTGATAGTAAAAGTGATTTTATTGGGCGAGAGGTTTTAGCTAAACAGAAAGCAGAAGGGGTTCAACGGCGTTTAGTCGGACTGGAAATGCAAGGACGAGGCATTGCTCGTCACGATTATCCAATTTTACAGGAAGGGAAAGAAGTGGGAATCGTCACCAGTGGCACCTTATCACCAACCCTTGGTAAAGCCATTGCTCTCGGTTATGTCCCGAAATCCCTCGGTAAAGTCGGACAAGCCCTAGAAGTGGAAATTCGGGGTAAGAAATACCCAGCGCAAGTGGTGAAAAAGCCGTTTTACCGAACGAATCATCCAGCCCCGAAACGGTAATTAAAATCCAGTTTTCTCTGCTGAAGACAAGCTGAGAAACTGGTGCATAACGGAGATTTGTGCCAGATCAGGATGGGCATTACGATGTCTGTCCTGAACATAGTTAACGGCTTCTGCGACAGACATTCCTTGAACCGTGGCGATATAGGCAGCACAGACGGAAGGAGAACGCCCGACCCCCGCTAAACAGTGAACATAAGTTACATGATGACGTTGTTGCCACCGTAATAAAATGGCACAAGCTTCTTGAAAATGTTGGACTTCTGGAATGCCTCCTTTTGCCCCATCTGGAATCGGAACATTTTTCCAAACAAACCGATTATGAATTTCTTGGGGAATTTTTACTTCTTTTGGTGTTGTTAAAGATAAGACAGAGGTAATGCCGATGCGACTGAGATAAGCAATGGCGTATTCTGATTGGGGAAGGGAACCCACAGCGAGACGATTGGGAAGCACCCAAGAAAACCAATGAGACATTAATAAAGGATTATATTTTGACCACACCGTTTTTAGAATAACAAGAAACAGTAAAAAAGTGTTTTCGATTTTTAGCAAATGATATCGCAAGCAATCAATGATTAGAAGTTTAATATGTTACTGTTTAGATGAGCTTGAGAAATGTGACTTCCCAAACTAAACGGGGTTGAACATAGTTTAAAAGTTGTTTGCGACTTGCTTCTAATTGCTTTAACTTTGACTGTATCTGGAGGGGAGATTCATCCTGTAGTGCGTTTTTCCAATACCATTGTTGAAGATAATTAATAAACCAAATTTGTGTATTAAAATCAAGATTTTGCGTGATCACTTTCGCTAAAGTTAGGGCAAGTTCAACC
>JAVLCL010000327.1:0-4180 GCA_031580825.1 Halothece sp. Uz-M2-17 | reverse complement strand
AGTTGAAACTGGAAATAATGATAGAAATTTCAAAACTTAATAAGCGGGCGGCGGGAATCGAACCCGCATCATCAGCTTGGAAGGCTGAGGTTTTACCACTAAACTACGCCCGCATGGCTTTTTTCATTTGCTCTACATAGAGTAACACAACCTATTGTCCTTGGCAAGTCTTGAGAAAAATTGGTTCAATCAAAATTATCCCATGTTACAGAGAAAGACAGAGGATGGGTCAATACAAATCTAAATTGATGATGGAATCTTATTACTGGCAAGAGCAAGTTTTCCCTTGCTATCATTTTGAGGAGTTAGCTTCAACCAACCAAACCGCTTGGACACTACTCGAAGCGGGATACCAACCTCCCTTTGGGGTTACGGCTGACCGACAAACAGCAGGAAAAGGACAATGGGGGCGACAATGGACATCAGGAGAAGGTGGACTGTATTTATCATTGTTACTGACTCCTAACATGAAGGTGGAAGAGCCCTCTCATCTCACCATCGCCAGTGTTTTTGGGGTGAGTGAACTTCTTTCCTGCTACCAGATTCCAGTCCAGATTAAGTGGTTAAATGATATCTTTCTACAAGGACAAAAATTGGGAGGAGTCTTAACAGAAACGCGCATTCGCAATCAACAATTAAAAGCGGTTGTGATTGGAATTGGTGTTAATTGGAATAATGTCGTTCCTGAGATGGGAATTGCTTTAAAAAATTATCTCAACCAAACTCAAACTCTCACAGATTTTAAGTTATCTTCTCTTTTAGAAGAAGAATACTTTGTTTCCAATTTACCGGCGCAACTCACTAACTTAACAGATTTAAAATCTATTGTCCTGACAGGATTACTTTGGGGATACTCCTGTTACGCCCAAGAGGGTTTAACCAACATCCTACCTCGATATGAAGCGCGACTTCTCAGGTCATCCACGAAAAAGACTAAGGATCTACTATAATGGGCTTTGCTGTCGTGTCGGTCTAAGTTTTGAAACCTAGACTGTACCGTCTGATGGTTAGGTTACTGAGCTAACCTTTTTCGTTTTTCAGTGTTTATTATTCATTAGTTAATATGTCCTCCTCTCCAGAAAAAAACAATCAACAAAGTGCTTCTAGTTTAAAAGATATTCGAGCAACACGCATTCAGAAGGTAGAAACTTTAAAAGAAGAAGGACTGAATCCCTTTGCTTATAAATGGGAAGTGACTCATCATGCGGGTGCATTACAACAGCAATATGTTGACTTAGAAAATGGAGAAGAAGTCGAGACAGAAGTGTCAATTGCGGGACGAATTATTGCTCGTCGTGTTTTTGGAAAACTTGCCTTTTTTACCCTGCAAGATGAAACCGGAACGATTCAACTTTATTTAGATAAGAAGCGCATTACTGCGGGAATGTCTAATTTAGATAATGCCTTTAATCTCCTCAAAAAACAAACTGATGCGGGTGATTTTTTAGGAGTCAAAGGAACCCTCAAACGAACCGATAAAGGAGAACTTTCGGTTAATGTTCGTGAATATGAAATTCTGACAAAATCTTTACTTCCGCTTCCGGATAAATGGCATGGGTTAACCGATACAGAAAAAAGATATCGCCAACGCTATGTGGATTTAATTGTTAATCCGAATGTGCGAGAAACGTTTCGGAAGCGAGCGAAAATTATTGCTGCAATTCGGCGTTATTTAGAAGCAGATGGTTTCTTAGAAATCGAAACTCCTGTTTTACAAAGTGAAGCGGGAGGGGCTGATGCACGTCCATTTGTGACTTATCATAATACGCTAGAGATGGATTTATATCTCAGAATTGCTACTGAACTCCATCTCAAACGGTTAATTGTGGGTGGATTTGAACGCGTCTTTGAATTAGGCAGAATTTTTAGGAATGAAGGGATTTCTACCCGACATAATCCTGAGTTTACTTCCATTGAGGTGTATCAAGCCTATGCCGATTATTATGACATGATGACCTTAACCGAGAATATTATCACTTGTGCTGCAAATGAAGTTTTAGGGTCATTAATTTTATATTATCAAGGGGAAACGATTGACTTAAATTCGCCTTGGAAACGGGCAACGATGCACGAATTAGTGCAAGAAAAAACAGGAATTGATTTTAATCAGTTTAGTGATTTTGAATCGGCCAAACAAGCAGCAACGAAAGCAGGAATTGAGGTTCCAGAGGAGTGTCAATCCCTTGGTAAACTATTAAATGAAGCCTTTGAGCAGAAAATTGAAGAAACGCTAATTCAACCCACCTTTGTTCTCGATTTTCCGAAAGAAATCTCTCCTTTAGCGAAACCGCATCGTTCTAAAGAAGGATTAGTGGAACGGTTTGAGTTATTTGTAGCAGGACGAGAAATGGCAAATAGTTTTTCGGAGTTAACTGATCCGATTGATCAGCGAGAACGTTTGGAATTACAAGCAGCGAAAAAAGCAGCCGGAGATTTAGAAGCCCATAATGTGGATGAAGATTTCTTAACCGCTTTGGAGTATGGAATGCCCCCAACGGGAGGCTTAGGAATTGGAATTGACCGTTTAGTGATGTTATTGACGGATTCTCCAAGTATTCGTGATGTAATTGCATTTCCATTATTGAAAGGAATGAGTCAGGCGAACAGCGAAACTGAAGATTTAGAGGGTTAATTGTGTGCTTACGAGTCTTAAAAACCCCCTGATTAAACGTATTCGCAAACTTCATCAGAGTAAGTATCGTAAGGCAGAAGATGTTCTTGTGTTAG
Source organism: Halothece sp. Uz-M2-17 (assembly GCA_031580825.1). Classification (GTDB taxonomy): domain Bacteria; phylum Cyanobacteriota; class Cyanobacteriia; order Cyanobacteriales; family Rubidibacteraceae; genus Halothece. The sequence goes on along the minus strand of JAVLCL010000327.1, from coordinate 1,453 downwards.
AGGGAACAAATTTGCTGGAAACTGCTTGTGAAGTGAATTATCCATTAGAGGTGGTTTGTTATACTGCCCAATGGCAAGAAAAACATCCGACACTTTGGGAAAAAATTCAGAAACAAGCCCAACGGATAGAACTCGTTTCGCCAGAGGTTTTAAGGGCGATCGCGCAGACGAAAAGCCCTGATGGTATCAGCGCGATCGCGCCTCGAAAGTCACTGAATTCTGTCGATTTATCAACGGTTCAACTAGGATTACTGGTACAACAACTGCAAGATCCCGGTAATATGGGAACGATTATCCGCACGGCTGCTGCAACCGGTGTGGATTATTTGGGAGCAACAGCCGATAGTGTCGAATTCGACCATCCAAAAGTGTTACGGGCTTCTGTTGGGGCCTGGTTTCGTATCCCAATGGCAGTGGAAACTGACGTTAAATCTTTACTTAAACAATTTTCGGGACAAGTCGTGGCAACCCTTCCCACAGCAGAAAAAACCTATTGGGAACTGGACTTTCAAAAACCCACTTTAATCTTATTCGGAAATGAAGGGGCGGGCTTATCCTCAGAATTAGCAGATTTAGCCGATGAATTCGTACAAATTCCTTTAGCAGGAGGAGTGGAATCTTTAAATGTCGCGATCGCTGCGTCTTTGATGTTATATGAAGCTAAACGGCAAAAACAGATCAGTAGTAACGAATCAAGCAAATGAAATGCATGGCTCAACTTGATCTGCCCAAATGCTGTGGCACAATAAAACAGATAAGTTGAGGTAATGGGCTATGACTAAGTTTGTTTTCGTAACCGGTGGTGTTGTTTCCAGTATTGGCAAAGGAATTGTCGCTGCAAGTTTAGGGCGATTATTTAAGTCCCGTGACTATTCCGTTTCCATTTTGAAGCTCGACCCCTATATTAATGTTGACCCTGGGACAATGAGTCCGTTTCAGCATGGAGAAGTTTTTGTGACCGATGATGGTGCGGAAACAGACTTAGATTTAGGACACTATGAACGGTTCACCGATACTTCTATGTCACGGTTGAATAGTGTGACAACAGGTTCAATTTATCAAGCAGTAATCAACAAAGAGCGTCGTGGAGATTACCAAGGAGGAACAGTACAAGTCATTCCTCATATCACGCAGGAAATTAAAGACCGTATCCATCGTGTTGCTGAGAATACCAACCCTGATATTGTCATTACCGAAGTCGGGGGAACGGTTGGTGATATTGAATCGTTACCATTTTTAGAAGCGATTCGGCAGTTTCGGAAAGAAGTGGGGCGAAATAATGTGTTGTATATGCACGTGACCTTGCTACCTTGGATCGCTTCGGCAGGAGAAATGAAAACGAAGCCCACTCAACATTCTGTGAAAGAACTGCGTTCGATTGGAATTCAGCCTGATGTTCTGATTTGTCGCTGCGATCGCGCTTTGGAACAAAATCTGAAAGAAAAACTCTCAG
>JAVLCL010000326.1:0-4220 GCA_031580825.1 Halothece sp. Uz-M2-17 | reverse complement strand
TGATGAAAGGGTTTTAGCGATCAGTAATGTCCTAACCCAAGTTTGTAGCACTATAACTCCATTCATGCCGTTCAATTTTAACGAATTTCCCGTCATTGGGGTGGACAATCAGGCTCGAAGCCATAATAATAATCCTAATTTCTACAAGTTATTTGGAGCATTGATAATCTATGCAAGATTCACATTTTTTTCAGTCTTTAACTCGTAAAAGCGCACTAACCTTAGTTACATTGACTGTCAGTTTAATGGGTAGTATCACGCCTACCCTTGCCCAAGAAGAAAAACCAACCATTTCCGTACCAGAATTTAAAAACGAAACCAGTGGTAATATCTGGTGGTGGAATCCAGGGACATCGAGAGAGTTAGCCGATGCTTTAATGAATGAATTGACCTCTACCGGTAAATTCCAGGTGGTTGAACGCAAAGAGTTAGGTCAAGTGCTCTCAGAGCAAGAATTGGCAGAATTAGGGCTAGTTCGTGAAGACACAGAAGCGCAACGGGGAGAACTCACAGGCGCAGACTATATCATTTTGGGTAAAGTCACGTCTTATGAAGAAGGAGTTGCTGAGGAATCCACAGGTCGCAGAGGCGGAATTAACATTGGTCCCGTTAATTTAGGCGGTGGCAGTCGTGATAATGAGCAACAATCTTATGTTGCCATTGATTTACGAGTTGTGGATTCGACAACAGCAGAAGTGGTTTATGCCCGTACCATTGAAGGACAAGCAACCTCAGAATCCAGTGGCGCATCTGGAAATATCAGCATTGGTGGAGTCAGTTTTGGTCAAGATAATAGCGAAACCAATCGTGCCCCTGTTGGTAGGGCGTTGCGGGCAGCTTTGATTGAAGCCACGAACTATCTCAGTTGTGTCATGGTGGAGCAAGGAAGCTGTATTGCCGAGTATGAAGCGAAAGAAGAGCGTCGCCGAGAAAGTACCCAAGATGTTTTAGATTTATTTTAGGGGATTCAGGTAAACTAATGAGACAAAATTTAAATCATTAGCTGCGGAGACAAGCAAGTCATGCCGATTTCTGAAAGTAACCAAGACTTGAAAGTATTAGGGCTACCGGCAAATCAAGGGCGGTGGCTGCTAATTCCTTTAGGAATGACAATTCTCCTTTGTTTAGGAACAGTCTATTCTTGGAGTATTTTTAGAAACCCCCTAGAAACAGAATTAGCCCTTAGCGCTACAGAAAGTCTGCTCCCTTATACAATCGCGTTAGTATTTTACGCGACGTTTATGCCCATTGCAGGCTTTTTAATGCCAAAGGTAGGAACAGTTCGCATGACTGCCATTGGTGGGCTAACTGTGGGCTTAGGCTATATTCTCTCTAGCTTTGCGCAAAATATTGTCGTCTTAACCTTAACCTATGGGGTCATTGTGGGCATTGGTGTGGGTTTAACTTACGGTGTGCCGATGGCGGTTGTTGCCCGTTGGTTTCCTGATAAAAAAGGTTTGGCTGTGGGGTTAACGATTGTTGGCTTTGGCTTATCGCCTTTAATGACTGCCCCTCTGGCAAAAAGTCTGATTGATCGGTATCAGGCGCGACCCACATTATTAATTTTAGGGATTGTCTTTACTTTAATTATCCTCGCGATCGCGCTGACTTTAAAACTCCCCCCAAAAGAATGGCAACAACCGCGATCTATTGCCGAAGCAACTGCGGTTCCGCAACTGGTGAATTATCCTCCTCACTTACTGAAAAGTCCCGCTTTTTATGGGTTATGGATCTGCTATACCATCGGGACTTTTGTCGGGTTAAGCGCGATCGGCATTTCCAGCCCTGTGGGGGAAGAAATGATTGAAATTGATGCTGATGTTGCTGCCACCAGTGTGTCTCTGTTTGCTTTATTTAATGGGGTGAGTCGTCCCCTATTTGGCTGGCTGAGTGACCGTTTTCCGCCAAAACTGGTCGCGATCGGCTCTTACACCCTGATTTTAATTGCCTGTATCATGATGGCAAATGCCCAACCAGGACAAGTTGCCACGTATCTAATTGCATTTTGCTTATTTTGGTTCTGTTTAGGAGGATGGCTTGCCCTTGCGCCCACAGCGACGTTACGCTTATTTAACCCTGATGACTATGCCCAAAATTATGGCATTGTCTTTACTGCTTATGGGGTTGGGGCTTTAATTGGTACGCTGGTTGCTGGGCAAATTCGAGATTGGTTTGGCAGCTATACCTATGCCTTCTATCCCATGGGAGGTTTAGCGATTGTGGGCATTATTATTGCCAGTTTGATGTTAAAGCGGGATGTTCGCGCTGGTGAAACGGGCAAACTCTCCTAAGCTCAGCCAACTCATTGTCACTCCGGTTCGTTTAATGGGAAAATAATAGTTGCTCCTCATTTTTATTGATTAGCTCATGTCCAAAACTGTTGCCGATGTAATGACAGCGAATCCGGCTGTTGTTCAACCTGACACTCCACTGAAAGAAGCGATTAAAGTATTGGTGGAAAAGAAAATTAGCGGTTTACCCGTGGTGAATAAAGAGGGAAAATTAGTGGGGGTGTTGTCAGAAGCAGATTTGATGTGGCAAGAAACAGGGGTTAATCCCCCGCCCTATTTCATGTTTCTGGATAGTGTGATTTACTTGGAAAACCCTGGGCGGTACGAAAAAGAACTCCATAAAGCACTGGGACAAACGGTGGAAGAAGTAATGACCGATCGCGCGATCTCCATTAAGACTGACCGTCCCCTCAAAGAAGCAGCCCACCTCATGCACAAGCGAGAAGTGCGCCGTTTACCCGTGGTGGATGATGCCGGAAAAGTCGTGGGAATTATTACCAGAGGAGATATTGTCCGCACCATGGCAAGTGAATAACCCTTAGATCCATTTCAATCCATCTCACACCAATTAGGAGTTAAGTTTATGCCACGTACCCCAGATGAGTATGCTGTCTATTTATTTTTAGCGGGTGGTCATCGTGAAGAAGTCCGTTTTCCCACGATTCAGGATTTTCAAAAATGGTATAAAGGCGAATTAAAGCCCAATGGCGAGTCTAACGATTTTATTAGTGTTCCCATTAAAAATATTCAAGGGGAATATATGGTGGTGCGCCCTTCTAGTATCTTAGCGATTCGCGTTGAACCGTTGTTTGCGGGTAGTGTGGAACGATTTTAATGATGAAATCTTTATTGGTGAGTCTGTCTGTGGGGGTGGGAGTTGCATTCTCGGCGTTACCTGTAGTGAGTTTCCCTTTAGAAAAAGTCTCATCCCAACAGTTGCCCTCAGAGTTGAACTTAGAGGCAAAATGGGAAGATAAAGCGAGTCTTTTGAAAGCCATTAATCACAGTTTGCGCTATCTCGATACCCCCAGTGCAGCCCAAGCCTATGCTGATTATCCGGTTGAGGGCATCACGCGCGATCTCGCTTATCAGTCTTTACTTCGCTTTCGACAACTCCTCCGCACCTCTCCCACCCCAGAAGCCTTTGCACAAGCAGTTAAACAAGAATTTGCCTTATATCAAGCAGTAGGACACGATCAACAGGGAACGGTTCATTTTACTGGCTATTTTGAACCGGTTTATGCAGCCAGTCGCGTGCCTACCGCAGAATATCGTTACCCGATTTATCGTTTACCCGCCAATTTTGACCAATGGTCATCCCCTCATCCTACCCGCAGCGAACTGGAAGGGAGGCACGGAGAAGGGAAAAATAGCCCCTTAGCCGGCTTAGAAATTGCTTGGTTGCGCGATCGGCTAGAAGCCTTTTTAATCCATGTTCAAGGCTCAGCACGGCTACAATTGCGAGACGGCAGTATTTTAGCGGTAGGTTATGCGGGAAAAACGGAGCATCCTTACACCAGCATCGGCGGTGAATTAGTCCGAGATGGTATTTTTGAGCGGGATGAACTCTCTCTTCCCCGTTTAATGCAATATTTTGAGCAACACCCAGAACAACTCAGCACTTATCTCCCTCGTAACGAAAGTTTTGTTTTCTTCCGAGAAACTCAAGGCGCACCTGCTACAGGGAGTTTAGGGGTTCCTGTTACCGCAGAACGGAGTATTGCTACGGATAAATCTCTGATGCCACCAGGGGCGTTAGCGTTATTACATACCCAATTCCCTGAGATAACACAAGACAATGACATGCAAACCCCACGGATCAGTCACTACGTTTTAGATCAAGATACTGGCAGCGCGATCAAAGGGGCGGGACGAGTGGATATCTTTATGGGGACGGGTGAAAATGCCGGTCGGAAAGCAGGTATTGTG
>JAVLCL010000325.1:0-4243 GCA_031580825.1 Halothece sp. Uz-M2-17 | reverse complement strand
AAAAGTGTTAGTTTGTCTATAAATGTCTTCATCTTCAACGAAACTTTGTAATACTATGCCTTTCTGTTAGTCAGCATTGTTGGCATATCTTGGTAAAATAATCCTGTGATGTATTTTAAGGGGACAATGATAGATACTTTAATTGTGGGAGGAGGAATTAGTGGTTTAAGTTCCGCCTATCGACTCCATGAGAAAAACTGCCAAGTTCTCGTTGCTGAACAGCGCGATCGCGCAGGAGGAAATATCACCAGCCAGCAAAGTGGCGATTTCCTCTGGGAGGAAGGTCCCAATAGCTTCTCTCCTACCCCGGAACTCCTAAAACTTGCAGTGGATGTGGGCTTAAAAAATGAGTTGATTTTTGCTGATCGCGGACTTCCTCGTTATGTCTATTGGGAAGGAACACTGCGTCCCGTTCCGATGAGTCCCCCCACTGCTGTTACATCACAGTTACTGAGTCCCCTAGGAAAACTGCGAGCGTTAACTGGGGCTTTAGGGTTTATTCCTCCGCAAGTCTCTAGTCAAGAAGAAACCGTTGCTGACTTTTTTACTCGTCATTTGGGTTCGGAAGTCGCACAACGCTTAGTGAGTCCGTTTGTATCTGGTGTTTATGCAGGGGATGTGGATCAACTCAGTGCAGAAGCTGCATTTGGACGAGTCACCCAACTTGCTGATGTCGGCGGTGGGCTGGTTGCAGGTGCAATTTTATCTCGTCGTCAAAAACCCAAAAAATCAACCGCAAAAGCTGATGTTGAAATTCCAGAAACAAAGTCTGGACAATTAGGATCATTTAAAGAAGGATTACAACAATTACCCAGCGCGATCGTTTCTAAGTTGGGCGATAAAGTCAAATTTCAGTGGGAACTCAAGACTCTTACTCCTCATCCAGAATCTGGTTACATCGCGACATTTGCCACCCCAGAAGGGGAACAAACCGTTGAAGCCAAAACCGTTATCCTCACGACTCCCGCTCACGTTACAGCATCCCTAATCAAAGATTTATCTCCCGAAGCAAGTCAGACTTTAGAAGATATTTCTTATCCTCCTGTTGCTTGTGTGGTTTTAGCCTATCCTGATCAAGCCCTGCGTTTTCCCCTCAAAGGATTTGGTAATCTCAATCCTCGCAGTCAAGGATTACGAACCCTTGGTACAATATGGAGTTCGACACTTTTTCCTGGACGCACCCCTCAAGGTTGGCATCTTTTAACTAATTTTATTGGTGGTGCAACGGATCCTGAAATTGCTGAACTCAGCGAAGATCAAATTATTGAACAAGTCCATCAAGACTTACAAAAAACAGTCATTAAACCAGGAAGTACACCGAAACCTTTGGCAGTTCATTTATGGTCAAAAGCAATTCCACAATACAATCTGGGACATTTAAAACGCTTAGAAACCATCCACAATCACTTGAAACCTTTCTCGGGACTCTTTTTATCTAGTAATTATCTGGATGGGGTTGCATTAGGTGATTGTGTGCGCAGAGGAGAAGAAACGGCTCAAAGTGTGTTAGAGGTTATTAATAACTAATACGATTGTTATAGTATTTTAATAGGTAGAAAACGATCTATAAGCTACCCGTTGAAGCAATGAGTGAAGCAGTTGTAACACTTCTTAGACAGTTCAAAAAACTTTCAGCCAGCGAAAGGTCTGAGTTCCTTGCAGCCAGCCTAAATCCGAATGGAGACTATGGCAACTGGAGTAATGATGATGCACTCTTGCTTGCTGCTCAATCGTTTGCCCGTCTAGATGCAGAAGAGGAGGCGGATGGGGAATCCGAAGCCAGTTCGTAGTGAGGTCTGGCTCATCGATTTTGGGATAGCAGCGAAAGTGCGACCCGCTCTTGTTGTGAGTGAACCTTATGGAGATGAAGATCGGGCTTTGATTGCTGTAGTTCCTCATACGACTAGTATCAGAGGATCCAAATATGAGATCCAAGTCAGCGTCCCCTTTCTGAAAAGAAAAGGGGCTTTCCTACTTCAGGGTGTTGTAACGGTTCCTCCACCATATTTTGTGAAAAAGCTTGGAATGCTATCGGATTCACAGATGGAATTAATTGAAAACGGGCTGAGAGATTGGCTCTCTCTTTAAATAAATAGTGAATATTTGAGCGCGATCATTACACTATCAGAGCTTTGGGTCACTTTATAACTAGGCTCATACGTCGGCGTTCTAGGCGATTGTGTACGCCGAGGAGAAGCAACAGCAAGTGCTGTGCTACAACAGATCAGGGACTAACCAAATCCTTTCTTCTTTTGTTTTAGAAACTCCCAAATTAAGATATCTCCAGAACTTGTTCCCGCAGCGAGATAATGACCTGTTAACTGCCAAGTGAGACAAGAAAATCCCCCTGAGGGGCTTTTTAAGGTTTGAATTGGCTTTTTCCCCTGTTTCCATAAAACAATTATCCCATCCTCGCCTGCTGAAGCCAGCAAAGACTTTTGGGGATGAAAACAGATCGCTCGAACAAAGCCTTGATGATATTCCAGAATTGAATTGTCCCATTGGTCACTTCCGCGTTGACGTTCCCACACTGTTATTCCATCGGAACAAGCTGCTGCTAGTAAGGGAGAGGAATCAGTAGAAGACCAACTCAGGTTTCGGACTTTACCAGGAAACCCTTGCATTAACCAGGGGGGAGGGTTTTGCCATTCCGATAGCGTGAGGGTGCGATCTAAGTTGCCAGAAGCAAGATAAGAACCATTCTGAGACCAAGCAATGGTTAGACTGGCACCAGGAACAGCTATTTTTTGAGGAGGGGTATCCGGTTGTGAAAAGTCCCATACTTTAACGCCACCATGACCACTGACGGCTAGATAGTCTTCTTTTGGATGCCACGCCAAACTTAAAACAGAAGAGTTTTGAAAGGGAAATTTTGCACAAACCGTTCCGCTTATGGGATCGATTACATACACATCTCGCCCCACAGCATAAGCCAGCAAAGGTTTTTGGGGATGCCATTGTAAGGTATCGATCCAAGTTGAAGCATACTCCTCGTTGAGAATGAGTTTAGGCTCGGACTGTTCTAAATCCCAAATTTTGAGCGTTCCAACTTGTCCAGCAGCAGCTAAAAATTTCCCTTGTGCAGAAAAATCGATCGCGCTGAGAGAAATACCTTTTGCTTGTTGAAGAGAAACAGGAGAGGCATGAGGTTGAGAAACAATCAGTTCTCCCACTGCTGAACAAGCTGCAAAATAATGATTCTCCGGAGACCACGCGATCGCGCTGATATAATCAGACAGTTGCGTTTGTTGAATAAGACGGACTTTTACTTTCACGCTAAACAGGCTTGAAATTCTTTTTTCAACTGATCCGGATTCAGATCGCGACCAATAAAAACTAGCTCATTTTTCCGAACTTCATCAGGTTTCCAAGGTCGATCCGGTTTCCCATCAAAAATCATGTGTACCCCTTGAAATACAAACCGCTCACTTTCTCCGGCAATATTGAGAATACCTTTCATCCGGAAGATATTCGGTCCTTGGGTTTGTAATAAATCCCCTAACCACTGATTCAATCTTTCTAAATCAATGGCACCTGATTCGGTAATTGCAAACGAAAAAATTGAATCATCATGATCATGATCGATTTCTTCTAAAAATTCTGGATCAATGTCTAAAGCGCGTTCTAAATTAAAGGCTTCCACGCCTAAAACATCATCCATGGCAACATCAGCATATTGGGTATGATAAATTTTTACCATCCGATTCATATCCCGAATTCGTTCTTCCAATGCAGTTAATTCTTCAGGGGAAACGAGATCGGTTTTATTCAGTAAAATAACATCGGCAAAAGCAACTTGTTCTTGTACTTCTTCACTGTCCCAATGCTGCCAAATATGTTTCGTATCAACAACAGTGACCACAGCATCTAAACTCATTTGCTCTTGTAGTTCTTCATCGACAAAAAAAGTTTGAATAACAGGAGCAGGATCCGCTAAGCCAGTAGTTTCAATAACTAAATGATCAAATTTATCCCGCCGTTGCATGAGGTTGCCAATAATCCGAATTAAATCGCCTCGAACCGTACAACAAATGCAACCATTGTTCATTTCAAAAATTTCTTCATCGGTATCAATTACCAACTGGTTATCAATTCCAACTTCTCCGAATTCATTGACAATAACGGCAACTTTTTTGCCATGTTCATGAGTTAGGATACGATTTAATAACGTTGTTTTTCCTGCTCCTAAATATCCTGTTAAAACAGTAACAGGAACAGTTTTGGTTGCAATAGCAGTCATAAT
>JAVLCL010000324.1:0-4244 GCA_031580825.1 Halothece sp. Uz-M2-17 | reverse complement strand
CTAATCTGTAGTTTTCCATTAACGCCGAAATTCATCTAATGATTGATTTTCGTTTATTTCAGTTTCTTCTTCTAAATTAGTTTCATCAGGAATGAATTCAATGCGAAATCTTAATTTACCTTTTTTCCATCCTTGATCATTTTGCTTTAAGGCTTCACATTCTATACCAATATCAAAAAAACTTGAATGAATTTCTTGCACATCTGAATCACATCGAGACTTAACCCATTCACTCATTTGTTGTAATACCTCCTCAACTTTCATAGTTTGATCAAGCTCAAAAGGTTTGCCTTCTATATTCAAGTATGAAAACGAAACAACATCTTTATCGTCCAAAAAGTTGTTATTATCAGTCATTACTTCCTCCAAAGTATAATTCTTAAAATTTAACACAGATGAAGGTGGGCAACAAATACCCACCCTAGATTTTTATTGCGGTAAACTGATTTCACTCAGTTGGCTTTCGTATAACTCTAACTGCTGTAAACAAGAATTAATCCCTTGTACAGCCTCGTTATATTGCTTGACTTTTCCTAAGATTTCTGTCTGCATTTGTAGATTTTTAGCTATCTTTCCTTCTGCTTCTTCGGCGAGGGTTTGCTCTAGATTTGTTCGTGCTTTTTCGTATTGTTGAAGAATCGCTTCTTCTTGTTCTTTCGCCATCGGTAGCAAATTTGTTTTCAAAGTATTGTTAATAGTCTGGCGGAAGTTGCTACGGATGGTTTTATCTACTTTTGGCTCAAAGTCTAGTTTTAACAACTGACGAATTGAAGGTTCAGCTTCTACCATGCTTTCTGCATCATAACTTTGGGAGGTTTGTTGTAAGGTTTGGCGAAATTGATAGATGGAAAAGGTTCCTTCATCATAAAAACGAGGACTTTCTCTGACGTAACGATCACATTCTGTATGCGCTGCATTTTTAATTGCGATGAGTAAGGTTTCTTTAAGAGTTTTTAATTGATCTTCAATTCCACCATCGTCTCCCAATAAGCGATAAAGGCGACGATAATAGTCTTGATGGCGTAATTTTTCTTGCAAATTCTGAAAGTAGTTTTCGATGACAACTTCTGCACTTTCTTCTAAGACTTTTTCTAATTCGTTAGCGAGATAATATAACGCTTCTACTAACACTGCAATTAGAGGTGCAGTAGAGTTATTAGGATGACTCGCCGTGGCGCGACTATACGCATCGCGGACAGAAAAAGTTTGTAATAATTCATCGAGGCGACTTACCATTCGCGCTTGTAATTTATTGAAGTCGGCTTCAAATGAACTATCTCCATTCACAATCAGATCATTGACTTCTTGAGAAAGATGTTCCTCCAATTCCTTTGCAACCGATTTTAATTGCTGATTCAGTTTTTGCAATTCTTGTTTTTTCATGGCATCAATTTCTTGCGGTTGACTGATTAAGTCACGATAGACTGCTTTCCAATGTTCAACGAGAGGAATACAAAGTTCTTCTAAATCATCCGCAAGGGTAACAAAGAGTTGAGGACGTTTTTCTTCAGTTAAATAACGCGCGATCGCGCTGCGAAAAGTTTCAATTCCACTATCTTCAATGAGTTGATTAATCAGAGGATTACCCCATTCGCTCAAGATTCGGATATAGTTTTGATTTGGGGTTTCATAACCGTGAACAGACACCCGAAAAATGCTATTTGCCAGTTTGCCAGAATTACCACAATAATTATTAAATTCACTGACAAATTGTGGGGTTTCTTCTTCACCGCCTAGGGTTCTCACACTATCAGAAAAAATGGAGTCTAAGCCAAACCGATCGCGCTCACTGGTTTGTTTAATTTGACTCCCATAAAATCCGAGTAAAGCACTGGTTTGATAAACGCGATCGCTGCTGTAAAACTGTTCTGAAACTAAGCCTTCTAAGCGTTGCCTCAACTGAGCATTATACCAAGTTTCATCAATACGATTAAAGACATAAAAAACGCGATCGCGCACGCCCGGATTCTCTTTAATCAGTTCTAAAAGTTCCGTTTCTTCGGTTGTCATTTCTCCTGCAGAAGCTGGCTTTAACACACAAACGACTGCTGAGGTATCAGGGCTTTTAATCTTATCATAAGTTAAAGCGCGATCGCGCTCAACAGGGGCATCAATTCCAGGGGTATCAATAATGACATTCCCATCGGCTAATAGGGGATGATGACAATAATATTGCAACCGTTTTAAGACTGCACTATTACTTCCACGACGAGCATAAGTTGCAGCTTCAGTGAGGTTATAAAAATTTAATTCTCCCATGGAGTAAGTTTTATTTTCTTTCTCCCCAATCCGATCTGGATTTTTCTGATAGCCTTCTAATAATAAAGATAATGCTCTTGCTTTTTTAGCCAGTTCAGAACGTCCTTCTCCGCCTTCAGCTTGAATGACATATTTGCAATCTTCTTGGTAAGTTGCTACCGCTTCTGACTGATTAATTTCTACTTCTGTTAAGGGATCAAACTCTAAGTGAGAACAAAGAATATTCACTTGTTCTAAAATCTCGGCTTGTGAGAGAAAAGTTAAAATAACTCTTTCTTCTCCTGCTTCGGCGTACTCAATAGAACATTCCGTTCCTGTGGCGTGTCCTTCTGCACTATATAATAATTCTCGCTCTAATAGCGCATTAATCAACATGGATTTTCCCGCACTAAACGCACCCGCAAAGACAATATAAAACTTGGGCGCGATCGCTTTTTTTAAATCCGCCTCGACAATTACTATTTTCGGTTTTGGCGTGAGACTGCTTTCCTCTCGCAGTAACTCTAAAATTGTGTTGACTTGATCAGATAATCCCGAACATTGCTGAGGGAGTTGTGTCATGGACTTGGTTGTAGTAAATCACTCTATAAGTCTATTAATACCTTGCTTTGCCAAAAACGTCGATCAAGATGACACAAATTAGATTACTATTTCTGAAACGTGACCAAAAAGTGATTGGGAACAATATAAATTATTTTCTAAATATACAAATTAATGGCAATATGAGTTGTTTAGGTAAACGTTTATAATCTTTGTGATTCATCTAGGATTACTAGACAAGACTGTTTTGATTGTCAACTCATCCAATTCATGATGTCCTGTTAACAAAGAACTAAGAATAAATAACAAACTTATGACTTCTGAAAAAACCAGTTCTGAATTATCGCTCTCTCGTTGGCGTGGCGGAAGTTTTATTTATCGGCTTGTGGGGCTATTTTCTCCTTGGCGCGAAGGAAGTTATCTGTTGCAATGGGCGGAACCGTTGGGAATGGTTTTAATGGGGTTAGTCGTTGCTTTAACACCCTTTGTCTCTTCAACGTTAGTAGGAGTATTACTGATTGCTGGGGCGGGCTATTGGGGCATTTTAACCCTATCGGAACGTAATCTTATTGGTCTTACCCCCATCCATCTTTTAGTTTTACTCTATTGGGGCGTTGCAACGATCGCGCTGGCGTTTTCGCCGGTGAAAGCGGAGGCGTTTCGAGGTTGGGTAACATTAACGCTTTATTTGTTATGGTTTGCATTGTCAGCACGAGTCTTACGATCACCATCTCTACGCAATTGGACGATCGCGCTGTATCTGCTGGTTTCCCTTGTCATCAGCGTCTATGGGATTCGTCAAGAGATTTTTGGTGTGGAACAACTCGCCACTTGGAATGACCCAGAATCGGAATTAGCGGAATCCACACGGGCGTATAGTTATTTAGGAAATCCTAACTTACTGGCGGGTTATTTAATCAGCGCGATCGCGCTTTCGATTTCTGCACTTTGGGTTTGGCGCACTTGGCTACAAAAAGGTCTTGCTTTCACCGCTTTACTGGTGAATACTTACTGTCTCTATGCAACAGACTCCCGTGGCGGTTGGATTGCATTAGTGGGATTATTAGCCGTTTATTTTTTACTTCTCTACTACTGGTATCGGGATACGTTACCGCAGTTTTGGCGCATCTGGTTACTTCCCTTAGTGTTTGCGTTTTTCGCCGGCTTAATTCTTACAGCCATTACCTTTGTTGAACCAGTGCGACTGCGGGTGATGAGCATTTTTGCAGGGCGTGAAGACAGTAGTAATAACTTTCGCCTGAATGTGTGGTATGCGGTTTTTGAAATGATTCGCGATCGCCCTTGGTCTGGAATTGGTCCCGGTCATTCCGCATTTAACGCTGTTTATCCCCTCTATCAACGCCCCAACTATACCGCTTTAAGTGCCTATTCGATTTATTTAGAACATTTGGTCGAAATGGGCGCGATCGGTTTGACTGCTTTCC
>JAVLCL010000323.1:0-4245 GCA_031580825.1 Halothece sp. Uz-M2-17 | reverse complement strand
GAAAAGTGTTAGTTTGTCTATAAATGTCTTCATCTTCAACGAAACTTTGTAATACGATTCTGATCTTAATTGGTCTGAATCATCGAGATTTTAACAATTACCTCCAAGAACCTACGATTGCTGAGGGATTTTTTGCGTTTTATTTTTATTCAGTAAGTTGAGAACAAAACCAACGGGACCGCGTTTTTTCCAGTGGGGTCGTCCTTTTTCGGTACTACCAACCGCTTGGGTAATCCGATCGAGCACAATCGCTAATAAAACAATGCCAATTCCACCCACTGCAGCTAAGCCCACATCTAAACGACCAATCCCTCGGTTGACCATTTGTCCTAAGCCTTCTACCGCAATTAATGATGCAATAACGACCATGGACAGCGCAAGCATCAGCGACTGGTTAACCCCCGCTAAAATCGTCGGCATCGCGAGAGGAACTTGCACTTGTACTAACACTTGTTGTGGGGTGGAACCGAAGGCTCTTGCAGCTTCCACTACGTCTTCAGGGACACCACGAATCCCGATATTGGTTAAACGAATTAAAGGCGGAACGGCGAAAATAAAAGTCACAATCACCCCAGGGACTTCTCCCGTTCCAAATAACATAACCACAGGAACCAGATAAACAAACGCCGGAAGCGTCTGCATGGTGTCTAAAACAGGGCGAATCAAACTCGCAAATCGATCGCTGCGGGCTGCCCAAATGCCCAAGGGAATGCCAATAATGACACAAAAGAAAACCGCTGTTAAAACCAGAGCAAGGGTAATCATAGATTCATCCCATGCCCCAATTAAGCCGACAACGGTCATCGCCACAACGCTGAAAATGGCAAGATTACGGTTGGCAATTTGCCAGGCAATCCCTAGGAGTAAGACTAAAAAAACAATGGGATTGAGAAAGAGAAAAAAGGATTGGATTCCCCGTAAAACAACGCCGACGGGTTGACCAATCCAATCATTAAAAATGAAACGAAAGTTATCTACAATGAAGTCGATGATCGTTTCAATTTGATCACCGAGGGGCCAGATTGTCTCTTGAAATGGATCAAGCATAATTTTGTTATGGGTTATTGGTTAACTTCGCAAAGAACGAAGAACGAAGAACAAACCTTTAGAATGTCCCTCGCGTATCCGAAAATTGCTAGATCTTAGATTAAACTGCAATTTGTTCAGGTTGATTTTCGGCTTCGATCGAGTCGTCGTCATCATCTTCTTTAATACGACCGATGCTAGCCAGAATATCGGAATGTTCAACTACGCCTTTGAATTTACCTTGGTCATCAATAATCGCGAGAGGGAGATCTTGTTGACACAAGTGGGCAACCTCTTCAATGGTGGTACTTGCCTCTACTTGCGGGAAGTCGGTATTCATAACTTCTTTAATATCTTCTTTCCCGGCTTCTAATGCCTCAGTTAAAGCATGAGTCGTGACGACACCAATGGGAGAATTGTTGCGATCAACGACGTACATTTCCTCTCGTCGATGTCGTTGCATTTGTTCTAATGCGGAACGAACAGAGCCATGTCCAATGATAAAGGGAATGGTTTTGCGGGTAATCGAACCAGTTTTGAGAACTTGAGCGCGGTTAACATCCATCATAAAGTCACGGATGTACTCATCAGCCGGATTGGTCACGAGTTCTTCTGGTGTACCCACTTGGACAAAGTAACCATCTTTCATCACCGCAACGCGATCGCCAATTTTCAGGGCTTCGTGAATATCGTGAGAAATAAAGACAACGGTTTTGTGCAGTTCATCTTGTAAGCGCATTAACTCGGCTTGCATATCCCTACGAATGAGGGGGTCAAGTGCGCCAAAGGCTTCGTCCATCAAGAGAATATCAGGATCAGTTGCTAAAGCCCGCGCCAGTCCTACCCGTTGCTGCATCCCGCCACTAAGTTCAGAAGGATAACGATTGGCCCATTTATCTAATCCTACAATTTCGAGGGTTTCTAGGGCTTTTTTCCGACGCTGCTGTTCCTCAACGCCACGCACTTTCAAGCCATATTCAGTATTTTCAGCAACGGTGAGGTGAGGAAAGAGGGCAAATTTTTGAAACACCATTGCCATTTTAGTCCGCCGGACTTCTCGGAGTCTTTCGAGGTCAACGTGGGCAACATCTTCATCATCTACAATCACTTGACCGCTGGTGGGTTCAATTAAACGGTTGAGACACCGAATCAGCGTTGATTTGCCAGACCCGGATAAGCCCATGATGACAAAAAGCTCTCCTTCTTGAATTTCAAAGGAAACACCACCAACACCAACCACATTACCGGTTTTTTCTAAGATGGCATCGCGGGTATAACCTTCTCGCATTAGCTTTAAACCTTCGCGCGGACTATCGCCAAAAATTTTGACGAGACTCTCCACACGAATTTTTGCTTGTGGGGAAGTTGTATTTTCACTCATATTTTGGTCTGTGTTCATTGCTGTGCTTGACCTTTAGATACGGTCACTTTTAGACTAGCAAGTAGGGTAATTTAATTAAGGGATTACTCGCTAATTTCACTACTTTTTTGGTTATTCCTATTTTAACAAAGTGGGGATTTCCCCTAGTAACAGCAGTAACAAATCTAGAAGATCAGGGGAGAACTCACTAATTTTTATAAAATTAATCTATTTTTGTTTAGATTTAAATCTTATTTTTTAAGTATTCCTGATATCCAACCTGATCCAATTGCTTCTGTTTTTCCATTACAGATTGTTCTAATTCTTGGCGATAATTCTCTACTTTTTGGAGTAAACTATTATCAAATGCAGCAAGAATTTGTATGGCTAATAATCCCGCATTTTTTGCGTTATTAATGGCAACTGTTGCCACTGGGATTCCCCCAGGCATTTGCACGATGGAATAAAGAGAATCAACCCCTTGTAAGTGGCGAGTTTTGACCGGAACACCGATGACAGGCAGCGGGGTTAGAGAGGCGACCATTCCGGGTAAATGGGCCGCTCCACCTGCCCCAGCAATAATCACTTTTAACCCACGATTAACGGCTGTTTTAGCATAGTCCACCATCCGATCAGGAGTGCGGTGGGCGGACACGATCGCGACTTCATAAGGGACAGCAAAGTCTTCACACAGCGCGATCGCGCCTTCCATCGTTGGCAGATCAGAATCACTGCCCATAATAATTCCAATTAAGGGAGTTTCCTTTGACATGAATCGTTACGTCACCTTATTTACCGTATTAATAAATTCTGTGGGATCCACTGGCTTCACAAGATAAGCATTTGCTCCCAACATATCCCCCCACATTTTGTCAACATCTGTTTCTTTCGTTGAACAGATAATGATCGGGATCTGTTTGGTTTCATCTTGAGATTTTAGAGTTCGACACAGTTCAAAACCGCTCTGACCCGGTAAAATAACATCTAAAATAATTAAATTCGGTTGGCTAGCTTTAACCTTAGTTTCCGCTTCTTCCACACTGGAAACCACCGTCACAGAAAATCCGGCTCTCTGTAAATGACCACTAAAGAAATTCTGGTCAGTTTGGCTATCTTCAACGATTAATGCGGTTTTCATAACACAACAAGTCCCAATTTGAGTAACAGTCAACAAGTTTAACAATTCTTAATTTTATCACCGGACAGTTGTCTTGCTGTCTCGATGAGAAAGTTTCCGTCTTAGGCATGAGTTAGAGCTTCAACACGATCGCGCTCACAAGGCAGCTTCGCGGTTAAAACGTCTGCTCCCTCTGATGTCACTAACACATCATCTTCAATGCGAATGCCCCGGACATCAGCAAACTGAGTAAGCCGTTCCCAATTTATCATGTCTTGATATTGTTCTCGGGTGTTTGTATCGTTGAGAATGGCAGGCACTTGATAGAAACCGGGTTCGATAGTGACAGTCATTCCCGATTGTAACGGACGATCCAGCCGTAAATTCCCTAAACCAAAGCGTTGGCTGCGTTGTCTGCCAGGGGCATATCCAGCGCGATCGCCGAGATCTTCCATATCATGAACATCTAAGCCTAATAAGTGTCCCACACCATGAGGGAAAAATAGGGCGTGGGCATCTTTTTCGAGCAGATCAGAAACATTCCCGCGCAAAATTCCGATTTCGACTAAACCTTCTGTAATTATTTTTGCTGCTTGCCAATGAATGTCTTTATATTCAACACCTGGGGCGACGGCTGCAATACAGGCATCATGGGCGGATAACACTAAATCATAAATCTCTCGCTGGGTGGCGGAAAATTGACCACTTACAGGGAAGGTGCGAGTAATATCAGAAGCCCATC
>JAVLCL010000322.1:0-4252 GCA_031580825.1 Halothece sp. Uz-M2-17 | reverse complement strand
GCATATGGGAACACCGGGTCCCGCGATCGGATTTTTGCAAGAAGCCCTGCGTTGGTGGGATAAATGGCTCAAAGGGATTGAAACTAAGATTATGGATGAGCCAATGTTGCGGGTTTGGATGCAAGAAAGTGTCCCGCCAACGACTAAATATAAAATTCGTCCGGGTCGTTGGGTTGCTGAACCGGAATGGCCCTCTGCTTATATTAAAGAGCAAATTTATCCCCTTGGATCCTGTCAAATCGCAGCCCCAGGAGAAAAGGTTGCAAAGAATGAATTAACGATTCAATCTCCCTTAAGCGTGGGCTTATTTGCCGGAAAATGGTGTTCTTACAGCGCGCCACCCGACTTACCCCACGACCAACGAGAAGAAGATGGGGGATCTCTGGTCTTTGATAGTGATTTTCTCGAAGAACCGTTAGAAATCTTAGGCGCGCCGGTGGTGGATTTAGAATTATCCTCGAACCAACCCGTCGCTATGATTGCGGTTCGGCTTTCTGATATTGCACCGGATGATAATGCAACCCGAGTCACCTATGGCTTACTCAACTTAACCCATCGCAATAGTAATGAAACACCAGAACTCCTTGAACAAGGAAAACCCTATCGGATCCGCGTGCAACTCAATGATATTGCGCAAAGTTTCCCGAAAGGACATCGCTTGCGAATTTCAATTTCTACCTCTTATTGGCCCCTCGCTTGGATTCCCCCAAAATCAACCCGATTAACGATTTATACCGGTAATAGTTCATTGATTCTTCCCACCCGTAACCCCCGTGAGAGTGACCAGCATTTACCCCCCTTTGAAGAGGCAGAGGGCGCTCCCGCAGTTAATAAGACCATGATTGAGCCAGCAGATTTACGCTGGACTGTGATTCGAGATTTAGCCAAGGATGAGTCCACTTTAGAAGTGATTAAAGATGAAGGGAAATATTATCTTGAACACATTGATTTAAAAGTGGGTTGGCAAACGAAAGAGTGGTACACTTTCTGCGATAATGATTTCAACTCCGCTCGTGGCGAAACGTATTGTAAACGTACCTTTGAGCGAGAGAACTGGTCAGTCAAAACAGTAACCAGCACTGTTTTAAGGTCTGATGAGTCTTACTATTACATTGATGCTACCCTCGATGCGTATGAAGGCGATCAACGGGTTTATTCTCAAAGCTGGGATCGTAAAGTGCCACGGGAAGGAACAGAACTACTCAAAGATAGTAACTTTGGGAATGGTGAGGTAGCGTCTTAATCTTGGTTATTGTTCTTAAGTGCATTCAGAAACGCTATCTTGGAATTCTAAGGGAAGTAATTCTAAGACTTGGCGATATTTGGTGAGTAACTCTTTTTGATTACGTGCGCCAATATGAAGATGAGCCATATCATAACTGTAACTATCTTGTTCGATTAAATCGGATAGCATCATCCCTTCTCGGACTATCATGTCAATTTTTATTCCTGTAATCTGTTCCTCAAGTTCCCTGATTTCGTCCTCTGTTGGCACTCTAGTGACATAGGCATTTTCAAACCGACGGACATGAAACTTGGCTGCACATCCATATTCCCCTTGACGATAGGGAAAATTAGGTTCTCGCCCTAGTGCTAAATCTAAAGCAATTTTATGATTGGAAGCCCCATCAACCATCTGAAACATCACACTATGAGATTGAGAGATACGGGGATTAACTTCCAGTATCATTATGTTTTCATTGCGGGGATTATAAAAGTATTCGATGTTGAAACCTCCATTGTCATACCCAATATGCTCCATCAGATGCTGAGAGGATGCCATCATTTCCTGTTTAACTCCTTTTGGAAGTCGTGAAGGGTATTGATACCGGAAAAATGAGGAACGGCGGGGATAATTAATGGAATCAATAATGCCGTGAGTGCGAACGTCTCCTTGATAAACGTGCCCTTCAATGGTGCATTGGTGTCCACTCATTAATTCTTCAATAATGCAATGATAGCCGTCGATCGCTGCGACTTCTGGCGGTAACTGAACATGGTTTAGGAGTTGATTGAACGGACGAGCAATATCAGCAATTTGTTCTCGAATTTTTGAGATAGCATCATCAAAATCCTGACGATTACTGATTTTGAAGGCTAACAGTGAGTCTGTACCTTTAATCGGTTTCAGCCAAAATGGATAATCCAGTGTTGTATTAGCGAGAGGAGTTTCTGCAAAGGGATCGATCGCGCTGAAAGCAGGAGTATGCTGTGGTACAACTGCTTGTTGTTCCAAACGACTCCAGAATTTATGATCACATTTCATCTCCGCTTCTACAGAAGGGGCAGGTAACCCATGATGAGCACACAGCAGAGGCACCATAGATGTTACCGGAAAATCCCAGTAACCAATGATGGCATCAATCGAACCTGAAAAACGTTTTAACTGTTCTTCCGCACGTTCCAATAACTGATCAAACGGGGGATAATGACCGCCCCCTTTCACTTCATCAAAACTCAATAACTGATGAAAGTTAAACTCTTCTGCCCCAGGGAGACATTGCAACTGCTTGCAATTGAACGCATCTGCACCAACAACGAATACATTTTTAGACATCGTTGATTTCTTTTAAGTAATAAGGTTGCCTGCTGGCTTATATCACTTAGTTTACAATTAACACTTAAGTGATAAGGGATTGAGTTTACGAATATTCACCACTAAGAGATTTTATGTTCGACAATCAAGGTTAAACTGACCCAAGTTCCTCGTTCATCATAGCGACGGATGAGGCGTTGACGATAAGTTGCATCCACCAACCATCCCCCTTCTAAGAAAAACGGCTGGCGATTTTCAATTTTTAAGGGAGTGGTACAAGATGCACCTCCCGGTAATAATAAAACTTGTACGGTCTGCGCCCCTTGGCTAAACCGTAAAGCGCGATCGGTTATAGTCGCAGCAGAAGTAAACTCCCACTGATCCGTCTTTAAGGTTTGCTGCAATTGATTTCCTTGTTGGGTAATATTTAATTGCGTATTGTAAGTTTCTCTCGGTCTTAAATCTGGATATAAAGTAATCGCTTCCCCTCGCCATTCTCCGAGAAGTTGCTCTACTGTTAACGGGGAAGAAGGTTCAACCGTTACCCCTTGACGATGTTCTCGAATGAGGGTAATGCTGCTGAGTTGACTTTGTTGATTGTATAACGGAACCAGCCGTAAGCGAGCATCGCGCTTTAAAAAGCCTAATTCTGCACCAAACTCACTAAACGGGGAAAATTGGCTCGATCCCACAGAAAACGCCCCATTTTCAAAAACGAGCGTATTTCGATTCAGGCTTTGGTACTCCATACTCTGTTTAGAGGTTGCTTCTTCTCCTAACGCAGAGAACTTCTCAATGGTTTGGCGTACCGTTTGCTGTTCGTTTAACCCTTCTAGCGACACCACACTCGGCGTATCTTCAATAATATCCCCTTGAGGAGACAGACGAGTAAAAGAGCCTTCCCAAACACCGAGATGAGTCAGTAAGTTATTCCATTGTTGAGTCATATTGATTAGTCATTCGTCATTAGTCATTGGTCATTTGTTATAGCGTTTCTTGATGTATTAGAAAAGAGACTGATTCAGCTAGCGCCATGGGGAAATAGCAAAACAAGTTACGATCAAGATAAAATAAGAGCCTGAGTGTAATTGAGGTGAGCACCTTCCCTATGCAGCGGACATTTCTTTTGGGAAAAATTCATAACTGTCGGGTGACAGACAGTAACTTAAACTATATGGGCAGTATTGGGATTGATCAAGTGCTGTTGGATGCTTCGGGAATTGCACCTCATGAACAAGTCCAAGTCTTAAACATTACCACAGGAGCGCGATTAATGACCTACGCGATCGCGCTCGAAGCCAATTCCGGTCGCATTGAACTCAATGGCGCAGCAGCCCGATATGGCGAAATTAATGATCGCTTGATTATCCTCACTTACGGCTTACTCAACCCAGAAGAAATTCAAACCCATCACCCGCAGATTGTTTTTGTGGATGACAACAACTTTCCGCTCGATCCGGTTCTCGCGCAATCTAGTGTTTGGGTGTAACAATGACAAATCCACCAAAATGGCAACAAGGCAGTTTAATTGAAGTTGAAATTACGGATCTCAGCGATCGCGCAGATGGAGTGGGACGTTGGGAGGGGCGCGTGGTCTTTGTTCCCGATACAGTAACCGGTGATCGCGCTTTAGTCCGCCTAGTCAGAGTTAAACCCCAATACGCCTACGGTCAAGTCCAAGAATTACTCACCCCCTCTCCCCACCGTATTCGTCCC
>JAVLCL010000321.1:0-4290 GCA_031580825.1 Halothece sp. Uz-M2-17 | reverse complement strand
GTGTGAATTTAATTCTCGCTACAGGGGGACCGGGAATGGTAAAAGCTGCCTATTCTTCGGGTAAGCCTTCTTTAGGAGTGGGTGCGGGGAATACGCCGGCTGTGATTGATGAAACCGCTAATATCCCCATGGCGGTTAGTTCTATTTTAATTAGTAAAACCTTCGATAATGGCATGATTTGCGCCTCAGAACAATCGGTGATTGTGGTGAATGAGGTCTATGAAAAAGTGAAGGCGGAATTTATTGCCCGTGGGGCTTATTTTCTGAATGAAGCCGAACGAGAAGCGGTTCGCAAAGTGTTAATTGTTGATGGACGGATTAATGCTAAAATTGTCGGTCAATCCGTGGCAAAAATTGCAGAACTTGCAGGAATTGATGCAGCCAAAGATGCAAAAGTTCTAATCGGAGAAGTGGAGGATATCAGCTTAGAGGAAGCCTTTGCTTATGAGAAATTGTCTCCGGTTTTAGCGATGTATCATGCGCAAGATTTTGAGGAAGCAACGAAAAAAGGGCAAGAATTGATTAGTTTAGGGGGGCGCGGACATACGTCGGTTCTTTATACCGCCCAACAAAATCATTCTCGGATTTTGCATTTTGAAAGCATTCTCACTACAGGACGGGTATTAATTAATACTCCCTCTTCTCAAGGCGCGATCGGCGATTTGTATAACTTTAAACTCGATCCCTCATTAACCTTAGGCTGTGGTACTTGGGGTGGTAATTCCGTCAGTGAAAATGTTGCTGCCCACCACCTTCTAAACATTAAAACCGTATCGGAACGACGGGAAAATATGTTATGGTTCCGGGTGCCACCGAAAATCTATTTCAAGTTTGGTTGTTTACCGATCGCGCTGCAAGAATTAAAAGGAAAACAACGGGCATTTATTGTTACGGACAAACCCTTATTTGATATGGGGTTACTGAAAGAAGTAACTGATGTTTTAGATGATATCGGTGTCGAACATCAAGTTTATTATGATGTCCAACCGGATCCCAAGCTGGCGGAAATTAACAAAGGGGTGGAGGCGATGAATCAATTTCAGCCGGATGTGATTATCTCCTTTGGGGGCGGTTCGCCCATGGATGCAGCAAAAATTATGTGGCTGCTGTACGAACATCCAGAAGTGGAGTTTGAAGGGGTCGCAACACGCTTTATGGATATTCGGAAACGGGTCTATGACTTACCGCCCTTAGGGGAAAAGGCGATGATGATTGCGGTTCCGACCACATCGGGAACCGGTTCGGAAGTCACGCCGTTTGCCGTGGTAACTGATGAGAAAACAGGAATGAAGTATCCCCTTGCGGATTATGCCCTCACTCCGAATATGGCAATTGTTGACCCAGAATTGGTGATGCATATGCCAAAACGGTTAACCGCTTATGGGGGAATTGATGCCTTAACCCACGCCCTAGAAGCCTATGTTTCCGTCGTGGCGACTGAGTTTACACAAGGGCTTGCTTTAGAAGCAGTAGAATTACTGTTTAAGTATCTCCCCAATGCCTATAAGTATGGCGCAAATGACCCTGTAGCACGGGAAAAAGTCCATTATGCAGCAACGATCGCGGGGATGGCGTTTGCCAACTCTTTCTTAGGCATTTGTCACTCCATGGCGCACAAATTAGGGGCGACGTTCCATGTGCCTCACGGTTTAGCCAATGCGCTAATGATTGCTCATGTTATCCGGTATAATACCACGGATGCACCATTTAAGCAGGCAATTTTCCCGCAATATGAATATCCTCATGCCAAAGAACGGTATGCACGGTTAGCGGATTATCTGAAACTCGGTGGGGATACCCCAGATGAGAAAGTGGAAAACTTAGTCAGCGCGATCGAAAACCTCAAACAAAATCTGGATATTCCCCTTACCATCAAAGAAACCTTACAAGGGGAAGAACGAGAATTTTATGAGAAGCTAGAAAATCTCGCCGAACAAGCCTTTGATGACCAATGCACCGCAGCCAATCCCCGTTATCCTCTGATTAAAGACTTGAAAGAGTTGTATATTCTTGCCTATCAAGGTTGTCGAGTGGATAGCATGATGTATCACACCGAAGAAGATAGCACGGCAGATTCTATGGCATAATTCAAAACCATTACAGGTGCAGTCCACTCAAATCCCCCCTTTTTCTTACTAGGGGGGAAATTAATCTGTGCTGTTAACTAATGCACTATTTCGTATTTTTCGCTACCTTTTTCCAAAAAATCGTAAAAAAAGTTTGCAAAACTTTACTATGATTGTTAAACTACTCGTAGTAGAACCAAATTGTCCCATCTCCTGAACTGAGACGAACAGCAGCGTCAGGCGGTCTTGGTGCAACTTAGGTTTTCTCCTCCCAACGCAGCAAGCTAGACAAGCCAGCCCCTCCGGCTGGTTTTTTTTGTGTCTTGGTTATCTAATTGGGAAATATAGCACTACACATTCATATTAGGACAGATGAAAATCAATAAACCCAGTCATGGTTTACCTTTCCCCTTGTTCCTTTCTCCAGCACGTAGTGCTATAGGGTCACGGTTAAGGGAAACGTCAAAATTCTTTTCTCCCTTAACCGATGAAATTAACTGATATCGGCTTTATCCCAACCGGGCGAGTCTTTCTTTTAAAATCGACTGTTGTTTTTCCGCTTCAGCAAGCGCATCTTTTGCCCCTTGTACCACTTCGGTGGGGGCTTTACTAACAAAGTTTTCGTTATTCAAACGACCTTGTAAAGATTTAACTTCTCCTTCGACTTTGTTCAGATTTTTCTCCAACTTACTCCGCAACACTTCTACATCAACAACACCAGCGAGAGGAATTAAGACTTGGATCGTTCCCACAACCCCTGCAATCACTTGCTCTTTATCTTCCTTTAGAGCAGAGGTAACGGTTAATTCTTCCACTTTTGCTAAGTCACGGATATATTTCTCAGTATTACTCAAGATATCTCGTTCTTTTTCACTTTCACTTTGCAGAATCACATTCACTTTCATACCGGGTTTAATTCCCGCTTCTGCCCGTAAATTACGGATGGTGCGAATGGTAGCAAAGGTTAACGCAAACTCTTGTTCCAATTGCGAATTAATCAGCGTATTTTGAGGACTAATCGCGCTGGTTTCACCAAAGGTTTCACCTAACAGTTCATCTTTTTTCTCTTGTACGAATTCCCAAAATGTTTCTCGTTTCTGTTGCGTGAGAAGATAGCGATAGATAAACCATCCACTGTAACCCACCCCAACTAATTTCAAGAAACTCGGAATAAGCGGGAATTTTTCTAAAGTGAGAATGAAAGCAAACACCAGCGTGAAGATAAAGATCCCAAAAATACTAATTCCAATTCGGGTTAACAGAGGCTGGTTTAATTGTTTGGGGAAGGTACTCATTTGAGCTTGAATCTCTTCCCAAAGGGTTTGATTTTCTCCAGTTGCTGCGGGTTGTGGGGAATGACCTCCCACTAACTCATCCACTTCCGGATAGGGTTGTAACGCCAGAGTATCGTCAGCTAATTCTGTTAAGGTATGCCAAATTTCTTCGGTAACGTGAGGCATAAAGGGATGTAACAGTTTTAAAATCCCTTCCAAGACATAACCAAGGGTTTGTTGGGCAACTAAGCGCGATTCAGGGTTATTTTTATCATTCAGACGCGATTTAACTAGTTCAATATACCAGTCGCAGAAATCCCCCCAAATGAAATCATATAAGCCTTGGGCTGCTTCTCCTAAGCCATAACTTTCGATATGTTGGCGCGTTTGCTGCGTAATTTGGTTAAACCGAGATAGCATCCAGCGATCGCTGCGTTCTAATTTCTCTAGATCGGGTGTTCCCAATTGTTCTGGAGTTTTCCCATCCAGGTTCATAAACACAAAGCGCGAGGCATTCCATAGCTTATTGGCAAAGTTGCGAGAGGCTTCGACAGAACTGGATTCATCGGTTTCGCGGTTATATTGCAGACTAATATCTTGTCCTGCCCCAGTTACTTCTCGAATTAAAGTATAACGGAGAGCATCTGCACCATACTTGCGAATGAGGAATAACGGATCAATGCCATTTCCTGCTGATTTTGACATTTTCTTGCCATTTTCATCCCGCACCAAGCCATGAATATAAACATCGCGGAAGGGCATCTGATCGGTAAAATGTCCTGACATCATCGTCATCCGGGCAACCCAGAAGAAGATAATATCAAAGCCGGTGACGAGGGTGGTGTTGGGAAAATAAGTTTTGAAATCCTCTGTTTCTTCGGGCCATCCTAAGGTAGAGAAGGGCCATAACCCAGAAGAAAACCAAGTATCAAGGGCATCGGCATCTTGTT
>JAVLCL010000320.1:3686-4290 GCA_031580825.1 Halothece sp. Uz-M2-17 | reverse complement strand
CCTTGTTCAGTTCTATCCTGAAATTGCTGATTTCCATTTAACGGATTATAAAGTGCGTATCTTAGACAGTACGGCGGGCACGGATGCGACCACGCGAGTTTTAGTGGAATCGAGCGATGGGAAACAACGCTGGACAACGATTGGTGTTTCTCCCAATATTTTAGATGCTTCTTACCAAGCGGTGGTTGCAGGAATTGAATATGGTTTGTTGCAGGGGAAGGGCAATCTCAAGGAAGTCTCTCCCGCGTTAAATGAATCCTGAATGTACACCCACTGAGAATCGTATTAGACATAACTCTTGATCAAAACCGTTTCAGAGGTAGAGAACATCTTGCTGAGGCGGTTTTTTAGTAAAAAATCGTACTGCCATCCAAATTTAGTTAAGCGCACCAGCTAAACCCGCCAAATCGCATCCGCCACCTTAGATACTTCCCACATTTGGGGCAGATCATGGACGCGCAAAATATCTGCCCCTTGAGAAATCGCAGCGCAACAGGTGCTTGCTGTTCCCCATACACGCTGTTTGGGGTCATCTTGATTGATGATTTTCCCAATAAAACTTTTCCGCGAGGTTCCCACTAAAATCGGAACACCCAGACTTTGA